>JAGRAB010000177.1 GCA_020435085.1 Bdellovibrionales bacterium
ACTGTTTTCAATAAACCGCCATTGAGGAGAAGATGAGAAGACATTTTTAAAAGCTAACTCTGCAGACCCTAAGCCACTTCCAAAATCGATAATTGTTTCCGTATTAAAATCAGGACAGAGACGTTGGAGCTCTAAAAACACCCACTCCATGCGTAAAGTATTGAGTGTATGAAAATAAAGAAAATAGGCTTCTTGTCGATGTTCTTGTCCCCAAGGAGTTATACTCGATTCACTTTGAAAGTGATCAGAAATAAAAATAATAGACTCAATCAGGTGTTTGTAGCTTTGGTCAATGCGATCAAAACTTCCAAAGTAGCTCTCTATTTGTTTTTGAATCAAATTTGAGAAAGTTCTTGAACGTTTCATAAGAGTTGCTTTTTTTCTAATTCATTAAAAACGTTTTCTTCGGTGATAAGATGCATGCAAGCAGGGTCGTTTCTACGGTTGGTAGGAGGACTGAAAATAATTTTTTTATCTGTGAGTGGCCCCCAGCGCGTTTCTTTTTCGACAATTCTTGGGCTATAAAAACCCACAACAGGGGTATTTAAAGCGGCCGCTAAGTGAATGACACCAGTACTTGGTGCAATTACAAACCTTGCATTTTTGAGTAAGATAAGAAGCTCATCACCAGAGAGTTTTTCATTGAGCCAAAGAATATTTTTTTCAGGATCTGGAATGCTTTTTAGTGGAGATGTCCAAGGGCGATCAGCCGCAGTTCCGGTAATAACAACGTTTATTTTTTCGCGGAGAGCTTCAATCAAAGACTTATAGGAGTCTGTGGGCCAGTTCAAAGCAGAGCCCATCATTCCGGGGTGGACAACACAATACTCTTTATTTTTAAGTGACCAATTTTCAATGGGAGGTTGTGTGGGAGCTTTCATTTGAGGAAAGGTAATTGTCGGATAGCTATTCCAATGAAGTCCTTCGGAGATTAAATCCCAATTGTATTGGCTTTCATGACGGTCACTCAGGCTTCGCTTTTGGCGAATACCTCGATTAAAAAAGAAAAAAGAATGCCACTGACTTTTGCGTCCAATGCGAATGGGAACACGTGCGAGGAAAAGAGCGAGACCAATAAACCAAGGGGCTTGAAAGACAATGGCTTGCTGGAGGTGTAATTTTTTAATTTGGCTGACGAGAGAAAAAAAACGAGAGATTCTCAATTTTTTCTCAAACTCTATGTAATTTTTACGAGGCTCAGAGGCATTCATGACCCAAGAAAGTCCTTGGTTCACCAACCATAAACACCGTTGTCCTTCAAGGGCAGGGTGCTCATTGGCATTTAAACTGACCACAAGGTCGCCAATCTTATCCATTCGCACAAGCAAGGTATCTATATCACTTTCAAGAGTCATGCTGTTCATCATGGCATAGATTCCATACCTTGACCATTGGGAAATCGTTGTGCAGAGTAGCCACCTATGAGTGATAAGAAGAAAATGAATAAGGCGATCGTGAAAGTTTGCAAACGTCTTTGGGCACGCAATATGTTGGCCTCGGCTGATGGAAATGTGAGCTACCGGCTGAGTGATCAAGAGATTTTAATAACACCTTCTGGGGTGGCAAAAGCCTTTATGGATCCTGATGAAATGGCCGTTATTGATATTGAAGGGAATATTTTGAAGGGCGAACCTTCGTCAGAAAGGTTGATGCATTTGGCGGTTTACCGAAAAGCTCCACAAGCTAAGGCAGTGGTACATGCTCACCCACCTCATGCCATTGCCTGGTCTGTTTCGCGCCCGGATTTAACAGAGTTACCATCAGAATGTCTATCTGAAGTGATTCTTGCTTGCGGCTCCATTCCATTGGTGCCCTATGCAACACCATCAACAGAAGAAATGGGACAACACTTAGAAAACTTTTTGCCAGATTATCGGGTGATGATTTTATCTCGTCATGGAGGTTTGGCGTGGGGAGAGTCATTAGAAGAAGCTGTAAATGGGATGGAGCGATTAGAGCACTCAGCTGAAATCTTATGGCTCGCCCAAACAATGGGAGAATTAACGAGTCTTCCTCCCTCAAGTGTTGAACGGTTAAAAACCATGCGAAAAGAAATGGGCCCAAGAATTTTATGAAAAACTTTGAATGTATGGCCCTTCGTTATCACGGACAGTATTTAGAGCTGTTAGATCAAACACGACTTCCTGTCGAAGAGCATTGGCTAAAAATTCAAACTGTGGATGATATGTATGAAGCGATTCACTCTTTGCGTGTACGAGGGGCTCCTTTAATTGGAGTCTCTGCGGCTGTTTTTTTAGCCCTTTATGCTGAGTCTGGAATCACAGAAAATGACTTTTTGAAAGCTACTGAAAGATTACGAGTCGCTCGCCCCACCGCAGTCAACTTAATGTATGCTATTGATGAGATAAAAAAAATCGTGCATCAAAGTTTTGAGCCTCAGTCTATCACTCAAGTAGCAGAGGCAATATTAGATGCAGATAAAACTCTATGCCAAAAAATTGGTGAAGTGGGAGCAGAGTATATTCAAGACGGAATGGGTATTCTCACTCATTGCAATACAGGTGGGCTTGCCACCGCGGGGCGAGGAACAGCTCTTGGTGTGATTCAAACAGCTTTCGAGCAAGGTAAAAAAATCCATGTCTATGTGGATGAAACACGGCCATTACTTCAAGGGGGACGCCTCACCACATGGGAGTTGGGAAAGCTTGGAATTCCTTATACATTAATTTGCGATAATATGGCAGCTGCATTAATGAGAGACGGTAAAATTCAATGTGCCATTGTTGGAGCCGATCGCATTGCTATGAATGGTGACTTTGCTAACAAGACAGGAACTTATGGCGTCGCTGTGGCTTGCTTTCATCATAATGTTCCTTTTTATACAGCAGCTCCTGTGACAACTCTTGATTTTGATTGCGACAATGGCTTAGAGATTCCGATTGAAGAACGTACAGGTGAAGAAGTTCAAGGTGTGAGAGGGGCCTTTGGTAAAGTCTTATGGGCTCCAGAAAATGCAAAAGTTTATAATCCAGCCTTTGATATAACGTCTGCAGAGCTTGTGACGGGTTGGATTTTGGATACAGGGTTTTATTCACAATCCGATGTCGAGGACGGAGCTCTTCGTCGGCTTCAAAATAAATAAAAGGAGAGCTTTATGTGGGCTGTGATTGGTGGGTCAGGGTTTGAAAAGTTTGATGGTTTTCAAGTAATAGAAGAGCTTGATCGGTCAACGCCATTTGGAGAGGCGTCTTCGGGCTTTAAAAAAGTATCTATTAATGGTGAGGAGTGTTTGTTTTTATCAAGACACGGGGCTCATCACGAGCTGTTGCCCTCAGAAGTAAATTTTAGAGCGAATATTTTTGCATTAAAAAAATATGGTGCAAAAGCCATCATTTCATTTTCGGCAGTTGGATCTCTGCGAGCAGAACTTAAGCCTGGAGATATGGTTGTGAGCACGCAATATATGGATCGCACCAAAGGCTTAAGAACTCATACTTTTTGTGGTGATGGAGTTGTTGGACACATGTCTTTGGCCAAGCCAGTGAATGAATCGATGGTGAAAAAATTAAAAGAACTTTGTAAAAGTCGATCTTGGGATTGTCATTTTGATAAAACGTATATTTGCATTGAAGGCCCCAACTTTTCAACTATTGCCGAGTCAGAACATTATAGAGCTATGGGTGCAGATATTATCGGAATGACTCACTTTCCAGAATATGCTCTTGCTAGAGAGGCGGGTCTTTCTTACTTATCTGGTTGTTTTGTGACGGACTATGATTGTTGGGATCAATCACGCCCACATGTAACGTTAGAAGAAGTCATTGATGTTATGAGAAAAAATAACTCTAAAGCTTTTGAGTTACTCACAGATATTTTAAAATCAAAAGATGCTATTTATAAAGATTGTAGTTGTGCCAATGAAGGTTTGCGAACAGGCCTGATGACTCCCTGGGAGCTGATTTCAGCTGATAAAAAACAGTGGCTAGATGTTTTGAGAGGTTAAATTTAAAAGTAATAATGTCAAATTTTTTGACGTTTCTATATCTTTTTCTCTCAGTAAATAGAGGTATCGAAAGTTTGAGTTTTTTCATGCTAAGTTGACTCCCAAATAAGGAGTCAACTTATGGAATTAAAAAGTGAGTATATTTATCTCATTGTTATTATGGCTTTGGCTTTTTTTGTCGCTCAAGTCACATATGCTTTGTGATCCAAATTTCGCTTTA
>JAGRAB010000178.1 GCA_020435085.1 Bdellovibrionales bacterium
CGTATTGACCGATAGATAAATGTCCTTAAGGAGCAGTTAGTCATGATCCGGTTAACTGCTTTTTTCTTTTATGTTCTTCGACATGCTGGAAGAAGATCTTTAGTTGATTCCTTAGTTCTTTTTTCAGCATAAATGGGTTGTGGTATTTGAGGTTATGTCTTAGTTGTTTTTTCACTCGGTTTAAGACGTGTTCTGATTCGAGTAATCTTTGTGCTGGAGTTTTTGGCGTGTCGTATTTCTTTACAACTCTAGATCCAAGTCTCTCTTTTGAGATAAGTTTTAAATTTGGAATAAAATAGTTTTGAAGCGGCGACCAGTAGGCTTTGTATATTTCATCCATCATTACTGATAATTCGAACTCATCGTACCTTTCATAGCCAAATATCTCTCGCACATGAGTATAGTTTTTTTGCTCTACATGACAGTTGTCGTTCTTTTTATAAGCCCTGCCTCTGACAAAAGAGAGTGGCTTTTCTCGTTTAAATAAATAATCACACAGTTCATTATTCAAAAATTCACTGCCGTTGTCTGAGGACACACCGGTGAGTTTAAATGGCAGGCGTTTCTCTATTTTTGCAATAGCCTTTACTACTTGTTTAGAGTCTTTTGTCCATGTGGCGGCGTTCTCTGTCCAACCACTCATGAGATCTGTCATCGTCAGGCTGTGAGCGTATTCTCCTGCAATATTATCATTACAGTGAGCCACGGTATCCATCTCCATAAAACCAGGCTCCTTGATCTCGTCACCCAATATTTTTAGTGGGATCCTCTTCATCATGGCTTTAAGACCCTTTGTCGTGCCTTTGCCTTTTTGTTTTGGACCGCGGTAAGGATTGAGTTTCTTATCGATCGTTGACGGAGCCATGCTCAGTAATTGGTCTTTGACTCTCCCTGGGCAACTATAATGCGGAAGCCACAACGGCAGTGCTGACTTTATTTTTTTCGAGCAGATGCGACCCATCTCATCCCACAAAATCTTCAGGTGATCTACGACTTCGGGGCCATATTTCACCTTGGGACCAGGACGGTTTTTTCGAGGCTCCAGTTTGCCGCTTAAGATACGGCTGGCGTGTTTTCTAGAGTAGCCGCTGTTGACGCAGAACTCTGACAAAATCCGGGTTTTTAAACTTTTCGGTGCGTTTTGGTAGCGTTTCCTTATTTTTTCAAGATAGACTTGTACTATCCGTTTTGGCATGACTCTCCTCCTTGAGTAGTCTTGAAATCTTTGAACAATTCCAATTTTACTCTGGCGTGAGGATCATGACTCAACGGATTTTAGTACGATTTTATAGGTACCTAGACCTTGGTTCATTGACCTATATCAATCACACCGAAATCAACGACTCTGCACGTACACAGTCACTTCCTTCAGGGACATTTAATTGCGGTCAATTCGGGCGCGCAGATAGCCCTGCCTCGTCAAAAAATGTCACTGCGTCGAACTTCTGGGCAAAATCTCAACTTCTCAAAGGGACCTTTATGAATTTGTTTAAGTCCACTTTTTTTGCTTTTCTCTTTGTTTTTTCCCAGGCACGGGCGGATCTGAAACCCTTTTCGAGTGACCCCTCTGTTGATAAAATTGCTCCACAACTTGTTGCTCACGGATATAATGACCTTTTTGAACTCGTTCGCTTTTTCTCATCAAATAAATCTGTCGTGAAATTTATTAAATCTTCACTCCCTGAACTACTCATATTAAGCGACTCAAGCAAAATGCAATTAGGAATTGATGGCGATCTAAAGACCATTCCCGAGCACTTATTTCTTCAAGTTTTTCGAAGCGATGTAAGTGTCTACAACACGGCATTTGAAATTTTCAAACAAGCTCAAAAAGCTCGAAACCCCGAAGAGGAACTTCAGGTTCTCAGTAAATACGCAGATAAATTTCAACAAAAGATTACTCCAAAACTACTACTTGCTCAGAGTGCCTTATCTGGTGAGGCACAACTTAAGCCTCTGGAGCTTTATAACCCCAATATAAATGACCATGGTGGTATTCGAGGTGTTTTTATGTTTGCAAATACCCCTCGAATTGTTAATGGCCAACTGCTGCCGGCAAACAACCTTATTGAAACCGTTACTGACTTTATACGCTCAGCCAAAAAAGAAATTGTACTTAATATTTTTGATTTTGATATTGAAGAAATTGCTGATGCTTTAATTGAAGCCGCCAACCGAGGCGTTCAAATACGTGTAGGAATGGATGCTGGTGTTATTGAAGCTAGACCCGAAGTAAAAGCTATTTACGAAAAGCTTAAGACCTCTTTGCCCGAGAGACGTGGTCATAAGGTTCATGCCGTAGATTCTGTTAGCCTCAATCATCAAAAATTGATTGCCTCTGATTGGACGCTCCCTGGCAAAGGACGCGTGCTTACATCAAGTGGAAATTTAACTCATTCAGGTCTCAACTTACATGGGGACACCTCAGATACAACTCTTATGAAAACGCTCTTGGAGGCAGAAAAAGAGTTGCAACTGCAAATCCCACAAAATCTTCGCACGGAGCTTTTCCGAATAACTCAAGACTTTCGGAAACAAAAAGGCGATGGTGTTTACTCTGAGCCGGAGAGGCAAGCATTCTTTAAGAAAATCGAACTTGTTGCTGCAAAAATTAATAATGGTCCAGAAACTTTAAAGGCATTAAAGCCCACTCTTGAAAAGTTGATGGATTATTCCGTACCAAATGCCAACCACATGGTGATCTATCATAGTGATAGCTTCGCTCAGCTTGTGAACCATGAGTTAAGCAAGACAATTGATCTTGAAATGAAAGGAAAGGCTGGAGATAACCCCTATCCCTATAGTAGCATTTATAAAATTTGTCGCACGAATGGGACTGGTTGCATTTTTGTGAGTTTTTCGCCGAATGGCGGCTATGGTGAAATCAATTTACTTTTGGCTAACTTAATTCATCATATTCCTGGCAATATTAATATGCTTCAATTTGCTTTTTCTTCGAAAGAGGTTTATGAAGCTCTTCTTGAGGCTATTTACGAAGACAACCGCGAGTTTCGGTCTGTGGGCGAAGCCCCCTTTGCACTTTCCTATTGGAGTGTTTTTTTAAAACTCGCAGGCATCAAACGCCCCTCTCCTCAACAAAAAGAAAACTCTGGGGTTGAAGACTTTTATTATATTGACGAAAACTTCTCCCACCTCGATCATCCTCAATACAAAAACATTGTTGAGAAAATCCGCGTCGCCCCCCAAATTTACGGAAATCGAGCTGTTAAAATTGCCAATACTTCTCTTGGCATTACTTCAAAACTTCACCACAAAATCATTACCATTGGTGACTTGGTTTCAACACCAGGAACGTCGCATAATTTTTCTGAAGGAGCTCTTTCAAATCAAGAACAAATTATTGTTGCCGTCGATAAAGAGTTAACCTCATTTATTAACTCTATTTTTGAGTATATTTATGCACAGACTAATGAAAAAGATGGCATTTTAAATGTCACAATTGAACGAAACGCTCGCCAAAAAGTAAATCCTACAGCACCGATGAGTAAAAAAGAGCCTTTACCGATTTGGCCGAAAGAACTTGATACCCTGGACGCTGAGGATTGTGAAGCTTTGTTAAATTTATAAGCATTTGAAAATATTGGTCTAATTTGTATTTTTACAGGGGTGGCATGCCACCCTTCTCGCCTTTCTTTAAGAGATCTCTCTCTGTTCCTTCGCCTTGCGCATCATAGGCATCCGTGTTACACCGATCCAAATAATAATACGCACCTCGAGCTGTTCCTGGTCCTTTAAGAAAGAGGCCAAGGCCCGAGGGAGGTAATAACCAGGAGGACAATCTATGATTACCATGAAGCAAATGCTTGATGCCGGCGTTCACTTTGGACACCAAACCCAACGCTGGAACCCTAAAATGAAACCATACGTCTACACGGACCGCGGTGGCATTCATATCATCGATCTTCAAAAATCTGTCGTTCACGCAAAAGCAGCTGCTGAATTTGTTAAAAAAATTGCGAGTAATGGCGCGACAATGATTTTTGTGGGAACAAAAAAGCAAGCCGTTGAACCCATCACTCAAGCGGCTGAAAAAGCCGGTCAGTTCTACGTCACAAAACGTTGGCTCGGTGGAACCCTCACAAACTTTCAAACCGTAAAATCCAGTATTGATCGCCTCAAGAAAATCGATCAAATGCGAGAAAAAGGCGAGCTTGATTTCTTTTCTAAAAAAGAACGCGCTCGTATCGAAAAAGAATACATCAAACTCAAAGACTACTTAGATGGTATTCGTGATATGAAAGAACCTCCTGGCCTTATGTTTGTTGTTGATCTCAATAAAGAACATATTGCGGTTGCAGAAGCTCGTCGTCTTGGCATTCCTGTTGTTGGTATCGCTGATACAAATACAGACCCTGAAACAATTGATTATCCTATTCCAGGAAACGACGATGCCATTCGCTCCATTAAACTTTTTGCTAATATGGTTGCTGAGGCCTTCCTTGAAGGACAAAAAGAATGGGAAGTAAAACGTCGTGCAATGGCTGTTGAAAAAGAAGCCGTAACTGCAAAAGAAGAGGCGACGACAAAAGCTGCGGCGGCAACACCTGCTGGAGATGGCCCATCGGTTGTGAAGGTTTCTAAAGGCAGAAAACTTGTTGCTGCTGGTATGGCCGAAGATGCTGAAATCCAAGCAGAGGTTGAAGCTGAAATCACTGATGGCGATAGTAAAACAGAAGAAGATTCTGAATAATTTTTGTTCATTTCAAACGTAAAAAGAAAGGCTCGTAAAAATGGCAATTACTGCTAATTTAGTAAAAGAATTGAGAGAAAAAACCAGTGCTGGAATGATGGACTGTAAAAAAGCCCTTACTGAAACAAATGGCGACTTTGAAAAGGCTGTTGACTGGCTTCGCGCGAAAGGCCTTAGCAAAGCGGCTAAAAAAGCCGACCGTGTTGCTGCTGAAGGACTTGTTGGGTCTTATATTCATGCCGGAGGGCGCATTGGTGTTCTTGTTGAGGTCAATTCTGAGACTGATTTCGTGGCAAGAAACGAGGAGTTTCAAACTTTCGTTCGTGATATCGCTATGCATGTCGCCGCTGTCAACCCAACATACCTAAAACTCGATGAAATCCCTGCTGAAGATGTTGAAAAAGAAAAGGCCGTTCTTAAGGCAAAAGCTATTGAAGAAGGCAAAAAGCCTGAGTTTCTTGATAAAATTTTAGATGGACAGATTAAAAAATGGGCTGCCGAAAATTGTTTGATGGAACAAAAGTTTGTAAAGAACCCAGACAAAACTATCTCTGAGACATTGACAGACCTCGTTGCAAAGATTGGCGAAAACCTTGTGATTCGACGATTTGTCCGTTTTGAGCTTGGAGAAGGTATTGAGAAAAAAGTAGACAACTTTGCTGAAGAGGTTGCCGCAGCTGTAAAAGGATAGTGGCTTTGGGAAAATCAAAATATAATCGCATCTTGTTAAAGTTGAGCGGCGAAGCTCTTGCCGGTGATGATAAGTTTGGAATCAATAACGATACCATTTTTCAAATTGCGGAAGACGTCGCCTCTGCCCATAAAACTGGGGTTCAAATTGGAATTGTCATTGGTGGTGGCAATATTTTTCGCGGTGTCGCTGCCTCCACAAAAGGGATGGATCGAGCAAGCTCAGACTACATGGGCATGCTCGCGACATGCATCAATGCTCTTGCCCTTCAAGATGCTCTCGAAAAAATGGGACTTCAAACACGTGTTCAGTCAGCCATTGAAATGGCTGAAATCGCTGAGCCCTACATTCGAAGAAAAGCGATCCGCCACCTTGAAAAAGGCCGCGTCGTTATTTTTTCTGCGGGAACCGGAAACCCTTACTTTACAACAGATACCGCCGCAGCACTTCGAGCAATGGAAATCAATGCCGATGTGATTATGAAGGCCACGAAAGTGGATGGCATCTATGATAAAGACCCTGCGAAAAACCAAGACGCTGTAAAATTTGATGCCATCAAATATATTGATGTTTTAAACCGTGGCCTTGCTGTTATGGATTCTACGGCGATTAGCCTGTGTATGGACAATAAACTACCCATTATCACTTTTAATTTGAAAACTCCTGGCAACATTAAACGAGTGGTTGCCGGAGAAAAAATTGGAACTTTAGTTTCCTAAAGAAGGAGTTTGCTATGATAGACGGAGTTTTTAAAGCTGCTGAAAACAAAATGAAGAGCGCGCTTGAGGCCCTTGGCAACGAATTAAAAAAAGTTCGCACCGGTCGTGCGCAAGTCTCTATGCTTGATAGCGTAAAGGTGAACTACTACGGAACCCCAACGCCCCTGAATCAGGTCGCTGCTGTTTCCACCCCCGACGCACGCTCTTTTTTGATTTCGCCGTGGGAAGCCTCTGTTTTAAAAGATATTGAAAGTGCTCTTGTAAAAGCAGATCTTGGTATGTCTCCTCAAAATGATGGAAAAGTCATTCGCCTAAAAGTTCCTGAACTCACTGAAGAACGCAGAAAAGATCTTGTAAAAACTGTTAAAAAAATTGCTGAAGATGCAAGAGTGGCTGTTCGTATGGCCCGTCGAGAAGCCAATGATGAAGTCAAAAAAGCGGAGAAGGCAAAAGAAATTAGTGAAGATGACTTGAAACGCAGTGAAGCTGAAATTCAAAAATTGACGGATAAATATATCGCAAAAGTTGACGAAGCTGGCGACGATAAAGAAAAAGATTTAATGACCGTTTAATTTGGAGACATCTTGTGCAACTACCAAAGCATGTGGCAATCATTATGGATGGAAATGGTCGCTGGGCAAAAGCTCGCGGGCACAACCGTTTTTTTGGACACATCCGTGGTGCTAAGCGTGCCAAGCAAATTATTGAAGAATGTGCTCGCCTTAACGTTCAAAACCTTACACTTTTTACGTTCTCTACAGAAAATTGGAAGCGTCCCGCAGAAGAAGTTAATTTTTTAATGCTTCTTCTGCGAAAAAGATTAAAGAGTGAGACAAAAAACCTTATTAAAAATAATATTCG
Organism: Bdellovibrionales bacterium; assembly: GCA_020435085.1. GTDB lineage: Bacteria > Bdellovibrionota > Bdellovibrionia > Bdellovibrionales > UBA1609 > JABSOQ01. The sequence goes on from JAGRAB010000178.1 coordinate 6,983, forward strand.
CTTCCACTGCATTGGTGATCTTAGTCAACTGCCGACGAGCGTTCTCGACCAAGTAAATAACACAATTGAACAAACTAAAAATAATACAGGAATGAATCTCACTTTTGCCCTCAACTATGGTGGCCGCCAAGAGATTATTTCGGCAGTTAAATCTTTAGCAGAAGATGTCGATGCCGGCAGAATTGAACCAAAAGATATTGATGAAGCCCTTATTTCAAATAAACTTCCATCATCGTTTTTACAAGACCCTGACTTAATTATTCGAACAAGTGGTGAATCTCGCCTTTCCAATTTTTTCCTTTGGCAAGCCGCCTATGCAGAGTTCTATGTGACTCCCATTTACTGGCCAGACTTTGATGCTGAGGCTCTCCAAGATGCTTTTTCAAAATTTGCACTTATCGAACGTCGTTTTGGAATGACTAGCGAACAAGTGTTAAAAAACCTTTTTGATGGAAACAACTCTCCTCCTATTGACTTGGTCTAAAGATGAACCTTTTCCCCCGTGTTCTTTCTGCTTTTGTTGCTCTCTGTTTACTTGGTGGTATCACCTTTTATGGAAACGCAACAGGATTAGCTCTTGCGGCTTCTCTTATAATTCTTGGGGCTTTTAACGAATTTCGAAAAATCACTTTCGAAAAAATTCCAACACCAAAAATATTTCAAGCTTTGTTTATTATTACCGGGATCTTTATTTTTACTTCCATACTTTATGGAAAAAGCTTTTCCTCTATTGGTTTTGCCGTTGGGTTTTCTTTCTTTTATATCTTCGGTCTTTGGGTAACACGAAATAAGGTAACAAATGAAAACCTCCTTCGTATTTATGGACTTGGCGCCACTTATCAAATACTCCCAGCCCAAATGTCGGTCGGCCCCGCTGGGGGCGCTGA
>JAGRAB010000179.1 GCA_020435085.1 Bdellovibrionales bacterium
CAAAGAGAAACTCTTTTTTCAAAACTCTCTGGCGTGATAGGTTTGTGAGGACCCACCGGGGTTGACATATATCCATCTGCCTGACGAAAACGAACAACGCCACCATAACATGATCTACTTAAAAATAATAAATCTGCTGAGTTCGGTCTTTTATTGTATTTCGCTTTTATTTTTTCGTACTGTTCTTTGGGGTCGCCCGACTGGTGAAAATTCCATCGTTCTTTATACCATTTAATGAGAGTGTTTGGATTTTTACCCAACTGCTCCCAAATACCTGCGAGACTTTTAAATCCATCTGAACCAAAACCTTCTACTGGAGCTAATGTGGCAATGACTGCACCGCTACCCATAAAAGGTTCATAAAAAGTATTAAATGTCTCCGGAAAGAAAGAAATGATTTCTTCCGCAAATCTCTGCTTATTACCAATCCATTTTAGCAGCTGAGTCTTTAAGGGCTGTTTGGTTAACCGAGATTTCGAACTACTTTTTTTGAAAGTGGGTTTTTCATCAAAAAGTGTAATTTGAGTATTCAAGATGCCCCCATTTTGTCCAGATTCAATCGCAGTTGATGTATTACAATCGATAAAATATTAGACTAATAACTGGGTATTAACAACTAGATTTGGAGCAACGTGAATGCAGCCTAACCCTCATTGGAAAAAAAATATTTCACTACTTTCAATACCATTCAGATATTCTTGGCAAATATGCAAAGTCGAATCCGAACTTTCGCTAGATAACTATGTCTCACTGCTTTCTGTCTCGCTACCATATGTAATCTTTTTGCCACTATAAAAACGCCAAGTTTTGTGGACAATGAGCCGAGCTCCATGTCCAAAACTAAAATAGGCCCAAACCCATTGGAAAAATACAAAAACTCTGTTTTTAAATCTCATCAGGTAAATAATATGGATAAAAACCCAAGTGAGCCAAGCTGCAAATCCTGTTATTTGCAAATTGCCAGAACAGACTACGGCTTTTGACCGACCTATTGTTGCCATTATTCCCTTATCCCAATATCTAAATACACCCCTTGGGCGACCTTTGACTTCATTCAATATTTGCTTTCCAACAAACTGTCCCTGTTGGATGGCTACAGGTGCAATGCCAGGAAGTGAAGTTCCATCTTCTTTATAGAAGACAGCAACATCCCCAATGGCAAATATATTTTTATTAGAGGGTAGGCTTAAATCTTCACAAACGACTAAGCGTCCCTGTTCATCTTTTTTAGTGTCAGTACTCTCAGCAATACTTGCTGGTTTTACCCCCGCAGCCCAAATGATTGTCTTACAGCTTATCCAGTTGGCTCCAGCTTGAAGCCCTGTTGAACTCAAATCGCTTGCCCTTGTGTTTTTGATTACCGTAACGCCAAGACTCTTTAAGTCGTGCTCAGCCCTTCGAGAAAGTTTTTCAGGAAAAGATGGCAGCACTCGTGAGCCAGCTTCGATCAAATAGACCTTTGTTTGTGTTAAGTCAGCTACCCGATAATCATCTACTAGAGTTGTCTTAGCCATTTCGGCTATGGCCCCTGCAATTTCAACACCAGTTGGACCACCACCAATCACCGAAAAAGTCAGATAGGACTTTTGCTTTTCAAGATCCTTTTCTTTTTCTGCAAATTCGAAAGCTGTAAGGATTCTTCTTCGAATTTCAGTGGCTTGTTCTATATTCTTTAACCCTGGAGCTAAAACTTCCCAGTCATTTTTACCAAAATAAAAATGCTTAGCTCCACATGCAATTACGATATAGTCAAATTTGGCTTTTATATCATCGTATGAAACTGTGCTGCTATTTATGTCTATATTATCCACTTCTGCGAGTACAACACGTACGTTTGAATTTCGGCGAAATAACCGCCTTATGGGGACTGAGATCTCTGAAGGATTGAGCCCCGCCATCGCCACCTGATAGAGAAGAGGTTGAAACAAATGGTGATTTCTTCTATCGATAATATGAATTTCTAAATCAGAAGATTTTGCCAGTTTTCTAGCAACAGAAATGCCACCAAATCCTGCACCGACAATAGCAACTGATTTTTTATTTTGTTTGTTTTTCATTACCCGTCATTTGCAAATGTTCTTAAATCGATGAATTAGTAAAAATGGCATAAACACCCTCCCAAAAAGTAAAGCAGTAGCACCGCAAATATAGCTCAGCATATCGCGCTTGCCAACTGAGATCCTCCCTCACACTTTCTTAAAACCATCAATTTGAGATTGATTTTACTTCGTATAACTTATTATTTTGGTTATGGCTTTTCTTAAATATTCTTCAATTTGCTACGCATCGAATTTGGTTTCAGATATTTTTTAGGCCTTGGATTTAGGTAGTTAACGCTCTGCAAGTGTTTCGAAAAGGAAGAAGAAGTTTTAAGATTTGAAACTGCCAATCTATAACTCCTGTAAAATTAAAAAACCTCGAAACCTAGAGTTTCTCTTCTACGGATTCCCAAAAATAATAGAGTTCATCCACTTTTTTTTGTTTTTCTTCGACAAGACGCAAGCTTTCTTGCATTTTCTCGTGATTACTAAAAACTTCTGGTTCAGAGAGCGCGGCCTGAGCTTGCGCAAGAGCTAATTCTGCAGCTTCAATATCTTGATCGAGCGTTTCAAGTTGCCTTTTTTCTTTGTAAGACAGCTTTGGTTTTGAGGTTTGCTTTGGCTTTTGTTGCGATACCGGCTTTTCATTGGTCGTGTTATTTTTTTCTCTTTTCAACCACTGCGCAAGATCTGCGTAAGTGTTCCAGCGGGAGTCATTTTCTAGGGCAAGAAACCGTTCGCAGAGTTGATTTAAAAAATACCGATCGTGAGATACCAAAAGTATTAAGCCTTCAAAAGAAAGAAGTGCGTCTTCTAAGACCTCAATGCTGTCGATATCTAAGTCATTGGTCGGCTCATCGAGGATGAGTACATCAGCTGGTTGAAGCAAAAGTTTTGCAATGAATAACCTGGCTTGCTCTCCCCCTGAGAGTTGTCCGATTTTAAGTTGCATTTTGTCTGACGAAAATAAAAATCGACTGGCATAGGACGCAACATGAACAGATTGATCTTTAAAGATCGCATAGTCGCCCCCATCACCAAGGTACTCCATAAGGTTGATGTCTTGAGGTAAGGCTTCACGCTTTTGATCAAAATAAACAACTTTTAAATTTTCCGCAGCAACAATCTCACCAGAATAATTTTTTAAATCACCGATAATGGCTTTGAGCACCGTGGTTTTACCACTCCCATTAGATCCAAGGATTCCCACACAGCTCTTTGGCCCTAAAATGAGATTGAGATTTTCTACGATTTTGTGATCTCCATAGGCAATTGTGACGTCCTTGATTTCAAAAAACTTCTTCGAACGCTTACCTGCACTCTCCACTTCTATGCGTGCTTTATTTTGCCCTGATTTATTTCTTGCTTTTACGACAGAAAGCTCATCAATCAATTCATAAGCTTCTTTTGCTCTAGCTTTACTTTTTGTTGTGCGGGCTTTCACGCCAGCCCGTAACCATTCAATTTCTCGACGGGCTTTGTTCGATAAAGTGTCTTGAAGTTTTAACTGCGCTTGAGTGTAGTCTTGTTTTTTCTCTAAAAACTGTTGGTAGCCACCATCAAAAGCTAAATATCCATCCCGATACAGTGGATTGATCTCCATAATTTTGTTGCAGACATTATTCAAAAAAGTACGATCATGACTGACAACTAAAAAGGATTTTTTATAAGTTTTAATATAGCTTTCAAGCCATAAGATTCCATCCCAATCCATGTGATTGGTGGGTTCATCCAAAAGCAAGACATCAGGATCTTGCGCGAAGGCAATGGCAAGGCTGAGTCTTTTCTTCCAGCCGCCAGAGAGTTCTGAAACTTTAGTGTTAAAGTCGATGAATCCAACAAGACTTAAAAATATCGGAGCTTGCACCTCGCTCTCGTAGACGTCCATCCCTGAAGTTTTGAGACGCTCGATGCTGACCTCTAAGACCGTCTGATTTTCAGCAAATGAATCCTCTTGGGCGACATAAGCGAATTTAACACCTTTACGATAAGAGATCTCACCCGTATCTGGTTTTTCAAAACCGCAGATCATTTTTAAAAGTGTCGACTTACCGGCCCCATTCGGGCCAAGGAGGCCAATGCGTTGTTGATCCTCAATCGTAAAGCTCAAGCCATCAAAAAGACGTTTTGAGCCAAATGTTTTTTCAATTTGATTGATAGTAATCAAGTCCATGCCTCACTGTGACCCCAAAAATTCTCTGATGATGAAGGTAAGTCGAATCGGGAGTCTCACAACTCCTTATAACCAAAAATATTCTAAAATCAAAGAACTGAAGGCATAACAGCAATCTTGACCGAATTTTGAAGAAAAGTAACAATTAATCTTTTTATATCCATCTGCGTTTAGTGAGCACTCATTTGTGCGAACAAAAGTCACTTAGTCTTTTTTATATAAACAAAAGCGACAAACGCTATCTCCCCTAGATATACATTTTTCAAGATTAACTTTCATTCCACCGGAAGCCTTCCTAATAAACTCTACATCAAAGCTACAAAGTTCGGGGTTATTTTTAGCGACATTATGGTAAACACAGTTTGTGGCTTCTAAAATAATTCCCTTTCTAGCATCTCGTTGTTTGATGACTGATCTATACCCCAGGTCATTCATAACCTCATTGATGACAGTGATTTTCTCTTTGAGCGATCTCGTTTGCTTAAATTTTTCTTCCATTGATTCAACAACGTTTTGAGCAAGTTCAGTCATTAGTTTTTTGATATTGTCTGGTCCATATTTTCTAGTGATTAGGCTGAGTAGGGAGTTTGATAACCAAGAATATTGCCTTGGAAAACTCTCAACGCCATCTGAACTTAAAAAGTAAAAACGCTTTGGTCTCCCCACACCTCCCTTTTTGTCTTCAAAACGAATAAGTCCTAAACCATCCACTCTTAGTAAGTGCTCTTTTGCAGCCGTTTTAGAAATCTGAAGATGTAGTGAAAGGCCTTCTAGCGTGGCCCCTTCTGTATGTTGCTGTAAATACTCAAGTATTTTCCTTTGGTTTTCATGCAACCCTTGCATTGGGCCTCCTTATTTAAACTATTTAAACAGTATTTACCTTTTATATTATAGGGCCGAAAATGGATTGTAGGAAGTAAAATTTAAAGGAGGAAATACATATGGAAGCATCAGCAAAATCAGTAACTGGTATTAACGAACAGGGTATCTTAGTAAAGAGTGCTATAAAGTCAGGAATCATCACCGGTCAAATTGCAGGACTCATAATGGCTGTTGTTGTGATGACTGTGTTTGCAATTTTTTTAGGTAAGAGCCCGCTCTTCCCAGTTCAAGTTATAGGATCAACCCTGGTTGGAGAAAATGCACTAAATGGATTTCATTTGGGAGCTCTACTCTTAGGCTTAATCCTACATCAAGCAGGGCCATCTCTGCTTTGGGGATTTATCTATGGAGTTCTTGTCTCAAAATTTTCTATTAACGAAAATCCCAAAACCGCGATTTTAGGTTTAGGAGTTGGTTTAATTTCAATGGTTGGTCCCTACTTATTGATTCCCTTTGTGATGAATACGCTTCATGGTGTGGATTATTGGAATCAAAATGTTCCGATGCTTTGGGATTGGGCAGCTCATATAGTCTTTGGAGCCTCATTTGCTCTCTATCCGGTAATCAATAAAAGATTTTCAAAAAACTAAGGTGGGTGTGATGAAATCCGATAGATTTTTACCTCGTGATTATGAGCAGGAGACTCTTGTCAACTTATGCAAGAGTCTCTTAACACAAATAGGTGAAGATCCAAATAGAACTGGGCTTACCGACACACCAGAACGATTTGCTAAGTCGTTACGATTTCTGACTTCAGGATATCAATATTCAACAGGCGATATTGTTGGAAGGGCAGTATTCCCTGAAACATCAAGTGGAATGGTCTTCGTTCAAGACATTGAATTTTACTCATTATGTGAACATCATATACTACCATTTTTTGGTCGAGCACACGTTGCCTACCTGCCTGACAAAAAAGTAATTGGTTTATCGAAAATTCCTCGCATCGTTGAACTCTATGCTCGTCGCTTACAGGTACAAGAACGTTTAACAGCACAGGTTGCTCATGCAGTTCAAGAGGCTTTAAATCCAAGGGGAGTCCTGGTCATTTTAGAGGCGTCTCATCTTTGTATGATGATGAGAGGAATTCAAAAACAGCAAAGTAAAACGATGACTCAGTTTCACACTGGCCTATTTGAAACGGATACAAATATAAGAGATGAGGTCAGAGGGCTATTGGGTCTTAACTCTCGACTTCACCCCTAACAATGACATTTGGAACTTAATAAGTATTTAAAATAATGAGAGTCAAAATTTCAGACATCCAATCATAACTCCGGTACTGGAAAAACTTGTTATGGAAAAGGTAATTTTAGAACCTGTCATTAAGCTAAATATTAGTCCCGTTTTTGTACATCAGTCTCACTAATAATTTTCTAAAAAACCTCGGAACCTGGTGGCACCCGTGTCCGAGTTGTGGGCTCAATCAAACTAAATACTTAGATCCATTTTTAGGCTCCAAGGTTGGTGGAGCGGCGGGAATTGAAATTGCTAAGAAAAATTTCCACTATTAATAAATTTACTCCCAAACTTACCCCCCGTTTTCACTCGAAGAGCTAATTTCCATTTCGCTTACAATTCCCTTCCAATGCTTTATTTCTTCAAGAATAAACCGAGTAAATGGTTCTATATCATAACTACTTGATGCGGCTTCTAATGCCGCGAGATACTGCTTTCTTCTAGTAACTCGGATAACTGTCCAGTTATATCCTCCAGATATCAAATTCAAATTCATCA
>JAGRAB010000017.1 GCA_020435085.1 Bdellovibrionales bacterium
TCAATGCTATGTTTAAGCACAACGTTGGCTGGTTCGACCACTATCGCGTCACTCCGACCAATTTCTCTATAAGAGATTCGTTACTATATGTATGGATCCGCCCGAAGCTTGCCGACTCTCGTGTTGGAGGAAAATTTTGACTCCTTTCTTTTTTCAACACCGCTTTATTTCAAGGTTTCTAGTTTTTAATTATAACAAATACCATAAATTTAGGCTGCAGATTGCACCTGCTTTTCAATGAAATGAAGAACTCTTCCAATATTTTCCATTGTAGGATTTGATGTGGGATCACACATTCTATAAAGAGTTGTTTTCGATAAGCCTGTTTCTTTGGTGATTTCTCTGTAATCATATTTTTCAAGAAGGATGGCTATACAACCTTTGAAGGTGTCAAAATCCGCTTCAAACAGAGCCTCGACAATGGCTTCTTTTAACCCTTCAAGGGAAACATCGTCACCAGGGCGGTAGTTAGTCGCTTTAGCTTTCCCTGATGAGGATTTTACGGGCTTTTTTGATGTCTTTGTCTTGGGCATTTTTATGTCCTCCGAGTAAAACGAGGGTCAGCTCGTCTTTTGCAAAAATTGTGTAATAAACGCGGCGACCATTTTTCCACCTCAACTCTAATAAAGCTTCACCGAGAGATTTGTGGTCGCCAAAGTAATTGTGAAGTTCGATATTTTTGAGTCTGGCATCAATTTGGGCCTTGGACTTCTCGGTTTCCTTATGAAACCAGTTGATAAACTCAGGGGTGCGCTCGATCTTCACTTTGACATATTCCCATATATGGGAATAAAAATCAAGTAAAGATTAAAATAACCCTTCCAAGCCCTGCCGATTTAATCTAAAGTATTGAAATTATTGGTTGGTAATCGGGCCGACCAATTTCTCTACAAAATTATTTTTGTATATTATTGGAATCACGGAAGAACTTAAAATCAAGAGCGTTTCAAGGAAGATCATTGCTTTACACATTTTGTAATTAGAGTTTTCATAAGCTCTTTACTGCTAGAGATTTTAGACAAATGAAATTATTTATTAACGACTCATTTTATATTTCAGATATTTCTCAAGGTGATCAAGTTGCCTATATTGAACATCTAAAAGAAAAAGAAATTTACGATAACACACTCGCCATACCTTTTCCATACACAACAGAAGATGCTGACTGGTGGGTGAATCACAATATTGAAGCTATAAAAAACCAAGGCGGACGCTCGACGAACTGGGCTATTCGTAGATCTGAAGATGCTTATTTGGTCGGGGGTATTGGTTTTTTAGGATTGCAAATTGGAAAAACTCATAAGTGTGAACTTGGGTATTGGCTCGCAAAACCTTATTGGGGTCAAAATATAATGACTGAAGCTGTTAAAAAAGCTTGTGAATATGCCTTTCGTGAATTTGGACTTATTCGAATAACGGCGAATGTCTTTCATTTTAATAAAAGATCTGCCAAAGTTTTAGAAAAAGCAGGATTTCAATGCGAAGGCCTGCTCAGGAAAAACTATCGAAAAGATGGACAAATATTTGATGGCAAACTCTATAGCTTAATTAAGGATGAAAGAGCTTAAAATTTTTAAACTCATGTAAATGTAAATGATATTTCTAAGACTAAGGTCAGATCAGGTCATCTTATTCCATACATAACTTATTTAAGAAACGTCTTAAAAAATCCGAAATTACCTTAATGAACCTCATCCATTGGGTAATTTTTTTAAGCCCTCGCCAATCCACTCACTAATAATCTTTTTCTCTTCTTTTGTTAATAGAGAATTCCAATGCATTATTTTGTACTGTAATGGTGGCATCGATTCATTTTCTACTGTTTCTTTAAGAGCTTCCAAATCCTCTCTTGGTGAACCATGCCCCCCAAAGGGAAAGTCATTTACCATATCCATGTGCTCTTTCGCCTCTGAAATATCATGATTTATCATTTGTTTAATTCCTGGAAAAACATAATACCACGGTTTTTCTGTATTGATGCCATGACAATCAAAACACTTAGATTCAAAAATAGGTTTTACTTTCAGAACATACTCTTGATTTATAGATTTTAAATTTTTCTTTTCAAAAGACTCTTTTGGCTCTTCAATGTTTACCTCCGCATGGTTCTTCCCGTTGTGTCCAGCAGCAGCAATACAAAGAAATATCAGGTAGAGAGTAAAGACAAGCTTTGTAAACGATTTCACGGATTATAATCTCCCTTCGATTTGAAAGCTCTCTCCCTCCATAAAGCAAATATCGCTGGATAAACTAAAAGCTCCAGTAAGAATGAAGTAAATATTCCTCCCACCATTGGTGCCGCCATTCTTTTCATCACATCCGCACCGCTACTTGCCGTACTGGCCATCATAATAGGAAGAAGGGCTATAAATGTTGTTAATACCGTCATCATTTTGGGGCGAATTCGCTTTACAGCACCAATGTGTATGGCTTCTTTTAAATCTGAAAAAGTATTGAGTCGTCCTTCTTTCTTTCGCTTTTCATAAGCAAGATCAAGGTAAAGCAACATATAAATAGCCGTTTCAGCATCAACACCCAATAGCGCGATGAGACCCACCCATACAGCAATACTCATATTGTAGCCAAGAATATAAAGCAACCAAATCGCCCCGATGGCAGAAAAAGGAATGGCTAAAAGAATAATAGATGTTTTTATTGCTGAGCCTGTATTGAGAAAAATTAAAACTATTACTATTAAAAGAGTCACCGGTAGTACGATTTTTAACTTTTCTTTCACTCGCTCTATGCTTTGGTATTGGCCGCTCCAAGAAAGGGAATAACCTGGAGGTAAATCTAAATTTTCATTCAGTAATGCTTTTGCCTTTTTGACGTAACCACCAACATCTGAATCTTCAATATCAACATAAACATAGCCTGTTAAAAGGCCATTGTCGTTTCTTATCATCCCCGGACCATTGAGCACTTCTATCGTTGCCACTTCAGAAAGAGGGACTTGATAACCTTTCGGAGAATCTAAAAGAATTCTTTTTATATCTTCCTTATTCTGCCTAAAATCCCGAGCATACCGAACATTCACAGAATATCTTTCTCTTCCCTGAACTGTTGTTGTTACATTTTTTCCACCTAAGGCTATCGCCAATGACTCTTGAGCCATTTTTACAGAAAGACCATGCCGAGCTAATGCTTCCCGATTAAAATTAAAGTCAAAAAAGAAACCACCAGTCACTCGCTCCGCAAAAACACTTCTGGTTCCCTCTACTTGAGAAATCATCTTTTCAACTTGAAGACCCACTCGCTCAATCTCTTTGAGATGACCTCCTGATATTTTAATTCCAATAGGGGTTCTTATTCCTGTTGTTAACATGTCAATTCTTCCCTTAATGGGAAGAGTCCACGCATTCGTAACACCAGGAAAGTTCATTTTTTTATTCATTTCTTTAATAAGTTCATCCCAGCTCATATAACTGGGGGTGATCCACTCAAAAGGCCAATGGAGAAAATGGGGCAACCATGAATACCAACGATCTTTAGTCCTCCACTCCGTTTGGTTTTTAAGAACAATAACTGTCTCCATCATAGAAAGAGGGGCTGGATCCGTTGCCGTTCCGGCTTTTCCTGCTTTTCCATGAACGCTTAATACCTCTGGGAAACTTTTTAAAATCTCATCTTGTTTTTGTAAGAGAGTTTGAGCCTCAGTCACTGAAATCCCGGGCATTGTTGTGGGCATATAAAGAATGGTTCCTTCATTTAAGGGCGGCATAAACTCAGACCCCAATTTAAAATAAACTGGGAGAGTTATTAAAACCATCGCAATTGCAACAGCTATTACTTTCTTTCTTTGATCCACAACCCAGTCAACAACTGGACCATAAACTTTAAATAAGAAACGACTAATAAGATGTTCATCTTCATTCTTCATTTGTGGGCTAAAAATAAAATTCAAAATTCTTGTCCACCAAATAGGACCCTTTTTAAACTCTCTATTTTTGGAAACAATCATAAGTATGGCCGGCACTAAGGTAATGGATAAAACCGAGGCTACAAGCATCGCTAATGTCTTCGTGTATGCAAGAGGTTTAAAAAGTCTCCCTTCCTGAGCCTCTAAAGCAAAAATAGGTAAAAAAGAAACTGCAATAACAAGTAAAGAGTAAAAACTTGCAGGCCCAACCTCTTTAATTGCTGAAATAATAACTTCGTCAATGGAACCTTTTCCTCCCCGCTCCTTCCATTCTTCCAGTTTTTTATGGCAATTTTCAACAACAACAATAGCTGCGTCCACCATTGCTCCAATAGCAATGGCAATTCCACCAATAGACATAATATTGGCTGAGACGCCCATTAAGTACATCAAAATAAAAGAGATCACGACCGCTGTTGGTAGTGTAATAATAGGAACCAAGGCACTTGGAATATGTAATAAGAAAATCATTATGACCAAAGCCACTACGACCATTTCTAAAACTAATTCATGTGTGAGTGTTCTAATTGATCGTTGAATCAACTCACTTCGATTATAAGTTTCTACAATTTCAACCCCTTCGGGAAGAGAGGCTTT
>JAGRAB010000180.1:0-2930 GCA_020435085.1 Bdellovibrionales bacterium
CATTGATGTCAAAAATGCAATGGGCAATAAAAGCAACCAAGTTTTTGTGATTTTTTCGAGCACCTTTAATCTCTTACCTTTTCGTCAACAGAGAATATGTTTTTTCTAACCCTAAAAGCATATGTTCCATGGTGTATTTAGACTTGGCAACTTCAAAGGCTTTTTCGGCATATTTTTGTGTCAACTCCCAGTGTTGAAAAGTCGTTCTTAATACTTCCGCTAAGTCTGATGATGAGTCTCGAGTAAAAATACGTCCTGTTTCACCATGCTCTACAAGCTCCATCAGACCTCCCGTATAAGAAACAATCACAGGAACACCTTGTGCCATAGCCTCAAGTGCTACCAAACCAAATGACTCAAACCTTGATGGAACAACAACCACATCTGCCCACTCATACGTTTGAAGAGGAGATTCCACTTCTCCAGTGAGCTCGACAACTTCTTCCAAATGAAGCTTTGTAATGAGTTGTTGCAAGCTTTCACGTTCCTCACCTTCTCCTGAAATTTTTACTTTCAAATCAGGGTATTCAACACTTAACTCCTCAGCCGCACGAATTAAAAGATCAAAACCTTTTAACTCTCGCAAGAGCCCCAGTGCTGCCACTCGATATTTTAAAGGTTTTTTTTGAGGTCTTTCGTGGGGAAAGGCAATTCCATTGTAATTAATTGATACTCTTTGAAAGCCCTCTGAAATCAATTTTTTAAACTGCTTATTGGTATATTGTGATTCAACGACAACGCGACCAGTGAATGGCAACAAGAGTTTTTCTACAAGCTGATAAAGATAGTTTTTTAAGGCTCCATAGTTGGCATGAAGACTTCCTCCGTGAGGAGAGTAAACAGATTTTTTTGCTCCCCCCAAAATACGAGCATACATCCCCCCCTTGGCACCATGGCCATGAATAATCTCTGGCTTCATTGGTTTTAAAATTTTAAACAGCTTCCAAAGATTTTTTAAGTCTGATGGATGAGGACTTCGATGAATAGAAAGGTGAATAACCTTAACATCCTTAAACCAATCCTCATTGACCTGTTTTTTAAAAGTCTCATCTCCTGAGGAGAGGTCGGCGACAAGAATCACTCGATCCCCTCTTGCCACAAAGTGCTGGATAACATCCATCACATGCTTTCGAATTCCACCAGCTGGAGAGCGTACAATCTGAACAATAGTCATTTCGATGAGCCCTCTGCCATAGCAATTATCAAAAGTCGCATTGCCAATTCTCTTGTAATAATACGCATTTTCGCACTCTCCACTGCAATTAACTATTAAAATGGACACCCTTTTGAGGCCGAACCTCCGTCCGATACGGACGGTAAACTCCTACCAATCACTCGACACTTCCCCCTGATCATATTCAAAGTCTTGCATATACCCCCACTAAAAGCATCTCTCCTTAATTATTCATAAATATATTGATTTTATGCATAATTTTATGCATAATTAAGGAGGCTCAACTGCCAGTTATTTTGAGATACAAAAATATAAGAGTTGTAATTTACCCTCAAGACCATTGGCCGCCGCATATTCATGTTTTAGCTCCTGGATGTGAAGCAAAGTTCACTTTAGATCCCATTGATTGTTATTTTTGTCGAGGATTTAAAGAAAGTTTCATAAAAGCGACAACAAAATATTTAAAAGAAAAGCAAAACTTATTATTGGAGGCTTGGATTGAATACCAAAAGTAAAAAAAAGAAAAAAGACATTATTTTTGGTAACAAAGATTTTGATGCACCAACCGATTGGGAAAAAAAGGACATCAAAATACGAATCACAACTTTCTTAGATGAGGATCTTCTTGAAAAAATTAAAACTGAGGCTAGGTTACAAAATAAAAAGTACCAAACATACCTTAACGAAAGATTAAGAGAGCTTTTTATGGGTGAAGAGTCTATTGAGTCTCGTCTGAAATCTCTTGAAGAAATCATTAAAAAGAGACGCGCTTAAGGAAGAAGCCCTTTTCCTTTAGGCTGCTATCTCAAAAATAAGTAAGTCATTTCATATATATACAAATAAGTGTTGATTAACCGTACTGTTTTGTGTACTATATGGATAATAGGAGGTTTTCCCATGGATAGAACAAATGCAGAGCAATTCAGATCAAATATGAAAGAGTGGATGGAAGCTGCCAGCAAGGAACCAATCAAGATTACTCGTCGCACAGGAGAGTCTTTTGTTTTGGTAAATGCCGAGCTTTTTGAAAAAATGCAACTTGATCTCGCTCGCTTTGAGGGACTCACTGCAGGTCTTGTTGACGCTGTTCAAGGCCGCGTTTCTCTGGCCACAAAAGAGTCTGCAACAGAAGTTTTTGAGCGTGCAAAGAAACGTGCTCTTAAAGCCCATTCAAAGTCTAAAAAAGCTGTAGGATAATGAACGATTTTGAAGTTCTTGAATCGGATCAGTTCAAAATAGAGTTGGAAGAAGCAGCCCTTTGGCTTTACTCCTTTAACCTCAAACAGTCACAGGAGTTTGCTGACAAAAAACATTTAGAATTACAGCAAGAGGTTGACGGCCTTACGCAAATTCGATTTTGAAGATTAATCTTTAGAAAAATATGATTGAACTTACGGAAGCTCCTCGACTGCAGGGGTCATAAAATTTTGAAGTTTCCACATGGCCCTGATTAATAAGCGCGACGATCAAAAAAGCCTTTAAATAGAGTCAAAAGAATAATCTTAAAATCAAACCAGATTGACCAGTTCTGAATGTAATAAAGATCATATTCCACTCGCTTTTTCATTTTTTCTAAAGTGTCTGTTTCCCCGCGCCAACCATTAATTTGGGCCCAACCAGTAATTCCCGGTTTTACCTGGTGTCTTTGAAAGTAATAATCCACTTGATCTTTATAAAATTCATTGTGGGCAATGGCGTGAGGACGGGGACCCACAATAGACATCCGCCCCTGAAGAACATTATAAAATTGGGGCAA
>JAGRAB010000180.1:3048-6743 GCA_020435085.1 Bdellovibrionales bacterium
ATTTTCATTGTTCGAAACTTATAAACATTAATGGGACGCCCATCCCACCCATGCCGTTGTTGTTTAAATAAAATCGGCCCCTTTGACGTCAACTTTATTGCCAGCGCGATAAATAGCATAATTGGGCTCACTAAAGTTAATATCATTGCTGCAAGAATTCGATCTTCAAGTGCTTTTAATAAACCATTAAAACCTTCCATGGGATTTGAATTTAAATTAATGGTTGCAATGCCTTCCACTTCAGAAATTTTATGGTTTAAAAATATGCGAAAAGAAAAAATATCAGGAATAAATCGAACAGGAATTGTTAAATGTCTTATCTCATAAAGTAACCGTGACACTCGCTCCTCTGCACGCAAAGGCAGGGCAATCCAAAGTTCATCCACACGATGATCCTTCATAAATTGAGCCAGATCTATTCGTGAAGACATTACCGGTATGTTCAACTCTGTTGTCCCCTGTTTTTTTTCATCATCATCTAAAAAGTGAATAATTTTAAATCCTGTCCACGTCGCTGAATGAACACGTTCGGTGACTTTTTTCCCCAAATGTCCTGCACCAAAAATAACAACTCTTCGAGTATTCCATCCTTTGGCTCGCAGTTTTCGAAGAACCATCGTGACAAGCCTTCGAGCAATGACAATCATAAAAAAACCAAAAATCACCCACATACCAAACCAAAGCCGTGAGTAAACCGCAGAAACTTTCAACATCACTGAAAGGCCAATAAGAATAAATGTAGTTATTAGCCAACCAATAAAAATACTTCGGGTTTGATCGACCAAAGTTCTTCCACGCCATGATTTATAAATGTCCATATGGGTAAAAACAGCAAAGTTCACACCAATGGCGAGAAGAATGGCATTTCGGTAATACTCGGAAATCTCAAAGTTTTGAAAGTAGACAAAAAAAGCAATCCATGCAGATATAAAAATACAAAAGGCATCGATAAATATCGAAGCTAAATAAAAAATCTCAGAATCACCAAATATTCTTCGCTTACCTAGATTTCCCATGCAGGATCCTCAATTCGCCTCAAAGTAACAATGGATTGATTTTAGATCCACCATTCAATCAAAGTTCTTGTCGCGGCGCAACTCTAGACGTACAGCTTTTATGCCGTTGCAGCAACTCCCATTGAAGAGCTGTTTGAACCATATTTTCAAGGCTGGAATTTTGTGGGGACCATCCCAACTCCTCTTGAATTTTAGAGGCCGAGCCAATAAGGCAGGGCTCATCCCCAGCACGCCTTGGTTTAAATTGAAGTTTAAAGTTTTGCCCTGTAATTTTCTGAACTGCCTGAGCCAACTCCAGATTTGAAATCCCTTCTCCTCGAGAAAGGTTGTAAACACGACTTTCTCCACCCTTGTTCAAGTGCTCTACAGCTCTCAAGTGAGCATCCGCGACGTCTGTGACATGAACATAATCCCTAATACAAGTTCCATCTGGCGTTGGGTAATCCGACCCGTAAATATAAAACGAATTATCACCATTCAGAGCCGCACGAATCATTAGCGGCAAAATATGGGTTTCTGGCTCATGCATTTCACCAATCTCACCATCCGCATCGCAACCTGCCACATTGAAATAACGTAAAATCACTGAACGAATGCCACTCTCTTGCTGAACTTCTGCTAGTAGTTTTTCACAAAAAACCTTACTTTTTGCGTACGGACACTGAGGGTTCAGTGGCACATCTTCTGTTACCGGAAAAGGGTGATTCCCATAAACAGTACAAGATGAAGAAAAAACCATATTTTTAACTCCAACTTCGTTCATCGCCCTAAGAACTGAATTCAACGACCCCACATTATTCGAAAAGTATTTTAAAGGCTCACGCACTGATTCTTCAACATAGGCGTAGCCAGCCAAATGAATAACTGAATCTATTTGGAATTTCTCAAGAACCTCTCGAACAAATAACTCATCTCTGCAGTCCCCCTTTTCAAAAGGGCCATAACAAACAAGCTCACTGCTGCCGCGCGACAAATTGTCCAGTACAATCAGCTGATGACCGCATTGCTTTAGAACTTTAGCGCAATGACTCCCGATGAACCCAGCACCACCAGTAATGAGGATGTTCACATAAACTCCCAGTTAGTGGTAGTGAATAGCACTCGAAGACTTTTCAATTTTTTTATTGTTTCCCTGCTCGCTATCTGCCTGATCGTCAAAACTATCTTCAGCCCTTTCCATAAGCTCTTTGGGAATCTCATATTCTGGTACAATTTCTTTTAACTGAGTACGTATACATCCTGTGTTTTCAAGC
This sequence comes from Bdellovibrionales bacterium, assembly GCA_020435085.1. Taxonomy (GTDB): domain Bacteria; phylum Bdellovibrionota; class Bdellovibrionia; order Bdellovibrionales; family UBA1609; genus JABSOQ01. The sequence continues at coordinate 5,318 of JAGRAB010000180.1, forward strand.
CGAATGAGTTTCGACACTTTTTCAAAAAGCTGCTCATCCACTTCACGTACCTGGGCCACCCGCACCCGTTTATGTTTGGTGGGAAGTGTATTTTCCCCGTCAGCCAGCAACTCTTCAAAAAGTTTTTCCCCAGGACGCAGGCCAACATACTCAATCTGAATATCCTCACCGACTCTGAGCCCTGTCAAAGTTATCATCTGTCTCGCTAATTCATCAATTTTTACCGGTTCACCCATATCTAGTACAAAAATCTCTCCACCGTTACCAATAGAGCCCGCTTGCAACACCAGCTGGGCTGCCTCAGGAATGCTCATGAAATAGCGAATGATATCAGGATGAGTGACAGTAACTGGACCGCCATTTTCTATTTGCTCCTTAAACCGAGGAATCACAGAACCAGATGATCCCAATACATTTCCAAATCGAACCACTACAAACTTTGTTTTAGAATTCTTTTGAAATACCTGACAAACCATTTCGGCAATTCGTTTTGTTGCTCCCATTACATTGGTGGGGTTTACTGCCTTGTCGGTCGATACTAAAACAAACTTTTGTAAATTGTATTTATCTGCCAATCGAGCCACCACCTGAGTGCCTAGCACATTCACTTTTATTGCCTCTATAGGATTGAGTTCCATCAATGGTACATGCTTATAAGCAGCAGCGTGAAAAACAACGTCTGGATGATACTTCACAAAAACTGATTCAAGTTTTTCAATATCTCGTACATCACCTATAACATACTCAATTTGCATGTCCTTCAAGTAGCTTTCCAGCTTGAATGTCAACTGGTACATGTTGAGTTCAGAAACATCATAGCAAATTAGTTTTGAAGGCTTAAGTTTTACAATTTGATTGCAAAGCTCACTCCCAATAGAGCCACCAGCTCCCGTAATTAAAACCACTCGCCGACTTAATAGACTCGCCATTTCCGCTGTTTTCAAATCAATTTGTTCTCTCCCTAAAAGATCTTGAGCTTGAACTTTATGAAGTTTGGTGACTTGGAACTTGCCAGATATAATATCGCTGAGTTTTGGAACCGACCTGACTTCCAGATTAGTGCCTTTACAGGCATCCACCACGAGACTCATTTGCTGTTTTGTCGCACTCGGCATAGCAATAATCACCTGAGTTGCATTGAGTTTATCCGCAACTCGAGAAATATCTTTCACCTTACCTAAAACTTTTTTACCAAAAATTAACTTTCCATCTTTCAGTGGATCATCATCGACAAATCCGACAATTTCGATGTCATTATAAATGTCGTTTTTAATATCTCGAACCAGCTGTTGGCCAGCATAGCCCGCTCCGACAACGAGAGTCTTCACTGATTTTTTTTCAGCACTGACATCACTTAAAAAGTTTTCTCGATATAATCTATAAGCAAATCGGCCCCCACCAATCCCAACCAAAAGTAAAAACCACT
>JAGRAB010000181.1 GCA_020435085.1 Bdellovibrionales bacterium
GGGAGCAAAGAAAAAGCAAAACTCTCTGCAAGCACATTTTTTCAGCACCCTCATCTCTCCTTTAGTCAGTCTTTTTTTACGTCTAGAGATTGGTGGCTCAAGCTATTTTAAATCAGATCAGTTAGCCGCAGAGCTCAACTCCAACCCCCATGCTCTTGCCAAGGCCCTATGGAAATTACACTCATATTCTCTCACGACACCACTTGAAGCCCCTATTGCCACCTCTCATCTATGGATGGTGAGCCCCCTGGCTCGCAAAGACTGGACGTCCAAGTTTCGAATTCAACCTTCTATAGATCGACGAATTAAGAACCTTGTTGGTTATTATCCTATTTAGGGGCTGTTCAATAGCCCTTAGAAGTTACCTCAAATTAATTTTTTTTCATCTTACCGCAATAAAATCCTCTCTTAAAATTTAAAAAAAATCGCACATTTAGAAAACAACATAAGAAAACTTGACGAAAGAGAACCAAAACCCTTTATATTGGTGATGCAACTGGAGTTAAAGGAGATCTCCCATGATGGAACAACCATTGGAAGCCAATTTTTCGACCCTTATTTTATCAATAGCCTCATCAGCAGCCATGGCCCTCGGATTGGCCCCACATCCGGAAACACAACAAATAACAAAAGATCTCCCTATGGCAAAATTTAATATTGATTTGCTCTTGCTTTTAAAAACAAAAACAAACGGCAATCTTGAAAAAGAAGAACAACAGTTTTTGGAGTCTGTGATCAGTGATCTCCAACTGAAATATGTTCAAATGAACAAATAAAATTTCAAATAAGTTCAAGATTGAAACAAGGAGAACATATGAAATACTTTTTTGGGATCCATTTTTTTCTCACTGCTTTCATCACAGTCAGTGCTTCAGCTCGAACACTTTCTCCCATTGAAAAAGATGCTCCACTACCTGCCAATCGATTTGTGGAGTTAGCAAAACTTGTTAACCCTGCTATTGTAAACATCTCAACAACATCTATGCCTCGACAAATACAAGGCCCTGGAGGATCTGGTAGAGGCCTCAATCGAGATCCTTTTTTTGATTTATTTGAACAGTTTATGAACCCTTACTACGGAATGCCTCAACAACCCATGCAGGCCCTTGGAACGGGGTTTATTATTCGCAAAGATGGTCTCATCATTACAAATAATCATGTGGTTCAACAAGCAGATATTATTAAAGTTCAGCTCGATGAAAAGTCTAAAGTCATGTATGAGGCCGAAGTTATTGGGCGAGATGAAAAAACAGATATTGCACTGATTAAAATCGATGCCAAAAAAGAATTACCCACTATTGAGTTTGGTTCAAGTAAAGATCTACAAGTGGGTGAGTGGGTGGCCGCATTTGGCAACCCTTATGGACACGGTCATACAATGACAAAAGGAATTATCTCTGCCATTGGCCGTGAAATTGATGAGCTGAACTTATTTCCATTTTTACAAACAGATGCAAGCATCAACCCAGGGAACTCTGGCGGCCCTCTTGTGAATGTGCAGGGCCAAGTGATTGGAGTGAATACAGCTATTGATGCCCGCGCTCAAGGTATTGGTTTTGCTATCCCCATTGATAACGTTAAAAGTCTTCTCCCCGAATTAGAAAACAATGGATCTATTGAACGAGGGTTTATTGGAGTCTATATGATGGATATTGACGATGAGGCTATGAAAGAGCTGGGACTTCCTCAGTCAGAAGGTGCCCTCATCACTCAAGTGATTGAAAATAGCCCTGCTGAAAAAGCCAAGCTCAAGCCTTATGACTTAATTGTAAAGTTAGCCAATAGAAAAGTAGAAAGCACCTCAGATCTCGCAAAGGTTGTTGCATCAATACCTATTGGAAAAGCTGTTGATATCGAAGTGATTCGTAACAAGAAAAAACAAACACTTAAAATTAGCATGGGAAAACACCCCTCGTCCTCAACCCCTTTAGTAAAAAAAGGAAAACAAAAATCTTACAATGGCCAAAATGCTCCCTTTGATTTGGGCTTTCGGGTGGCAGATTATTCAAAACAAATTTTAGCAGAACTCAATATGCCTGAGCTTCGCACTCCTCATCCTGTTATCATTGAAGTCAAGCGAGGGTCAAAAGCCTCTATGGCAGGGCTTGCTCCTGGAGATGTTGTTTTAGATATCAATCGAAAATCGGTATCCACAGCAAAGGATGTTTTGAAAACTTTAAAAAAGGGAACCAATATTATTCGTGTCCTCAAACAAGACCGTGTGGCCATCCTCTATATTCGATAATAAAAGCCTATCTCAATTTGAGACAGCTCCAGACTTTAGCCTAAAGTCAAAACCCAGAGACTCCGACAAGTGTTTGAGGACTATTTAAGTCATCCATGTACGCATGTAGGGTGAAGCTCGAGAACCCCTCGAGTTCAACAAGGAGAACGCCATGAAAGTCACAGAGGTCAAAGTCTTTCCTGTCAATGAAGACCGGCTAAAGGCCTACGTTACCATCACATTAGATGATGCATTTGTTGTCCGTGACCTGAAAATCATTAAGGGCCATGAAGGTCTATTTGTCGCTATGCCGTCAAAACAGCGTAAAGACGGCCAATTTAAGGATATTGCCCATCCTCTCAACCAAGAAACCCGCCAAATGCTTGAAGAAGCCATCTTTGACGCATATGAAAAAGAGATCAAATCTCTCGGGCAAGCCTTGGATGATCTACCGGATCGGGACTGATTTAAGCCTTTAAGATAATTAGTGAAAATATTTAATTCTCAAGGGCCCAAAAGGCCCTTTTTTTTTTTGATTTCTACTTGATCTTTTATTAAAATTTCGACAATATGCTGGATTCAAATCTATCGGTGCGGCATCGGCAAGTTGGTAAGCCATCAGATTTTGATTCTGACATTCGCAGGTTCGAGTCCTGCTGCCGCATCCATTTTAATAAAAAACCCGACGGATATAGTTGGGTTTTTTTGTTCTTAAAGAACAAAGCAAGCCCCTGGCATTATCCTCGCAAGACCTACTCATACATTGAAAAGGCACTGCTTAAAAAAGCAATTCTTTGTACAACAGACCGGAATGACATCCGACATCCGGTTCTCAACAAAGCCTTCTGCAGTGTGCAGAGATTCAAACCTCTGAAATAACATGATTTTCAGGGAAAGATTTTTTTAACGACATTTTTATCTGTTTATAATGACTCGAGGGGGATAATATTGGCTAAAAAGAAAGCTTCGAAAAAAATGGAACTTCAAAAAAATATTCTGCCAAAAAAATCGTCCGATATTCCTGCCACAAAGGGGCATCTCGATGAAATCCGATCTGAGCTTAAGGCAGATATTACCTCTCTTGGTTTAAAAATGAGTTCTAAAATTGAAGAGTCAAACTCAAGGTTTTTTGCCATTGATTCTCGGTTTGAAGACATGAACTCTAAGTTTGCTGCCATTGATGCACGATTTGAAGACATGAACTCTAAGTTTGCTGCCATTGATGCACGATTTGAA
>JAGRAB010000182.1:0-1825 GCA_020435085.1 Bdellovibrionales bacterium
AAATTCTTTATTTATTAAAAGAAGTGGAAACGCGAAAACTCTATTGCGACTTTAAATGTAAAAGTCTTTTTGATTATGCCACAAAAATTTTAAAGTACTCAGAAGCTGAGGCGTATACGCGCATTAATACTATGAAGCTAATGAGAGAAATTCCTGAAATTAAAATAGATCTAGAAAAAGGCCGACTCACCCTTACCAATGCCGCTCAAGCTCATAGCTTTTTTAAAAAACAAAAAAGACAATGTGCTCAAACGTCATCTCAAAAGCAACAAATCTGGAATCCAGGTCTAGAGAATCAAAAAATACAACAACCCCTTACTGTAACTGAAAAACGTGAAATTCTTAAAAATCTACAGGGGCAGTCAACCAGAAAGGCTAAAACCATTTTGTCTCAGCAGGTGGGGAGTGAGGAGCTTTATGTCGAATCAACAAAAAATTTGAGTAGTGGCAAGGTGGAACTCAGGTTTGCTATCGACGAAGACACTTTTAAAGGGATACAAAAATTAAAGTCTCAGCTCTCTCAGCCAGGTGAGGCGTTGAGTTATGAAGCATTGATAAAACGAGTTTTAGAGAAAACTTTATTTCAAGCATCTTCTTGCGCGCCCAAGAAACCTCGCATCAATAATCGAACACTGACTCCAGTGATGAGAACATTTATTAAAACCAGAGATAATCACTCTTGTAATAACTGCGGTTCTCATTTTCAGCTAGAGGTCGATCATATCCAACCACAAGCTCTGGGTGGTCAACATCATCCTGACAACTTACAAACTCTTTGTCGTCCATGCAATCAACGTCGAGCGGTTAAGACATTTGGGCTTGTAAAAATATGATTGTGAGAAAAAGAAAGCTTTCTTGATTTGTTTTAAAGCTCTTGCAAACGTGATGTGTTTTGCCGGAGGCAAATGCAAGAGAGAGCAGGAGCTCGTCTTTAGAACAAATCAAGGAAGCTTTCTTTTTTCCACAGCCCCTATATCAAAAACGGCTCGTACTCTGGAGGGCGGCCGAGTTGCGCCAATTTTAAAAACTCAGGAATGGGGTCTTCTGGAGCCAATAGACAGTAAAGGCCGCATTTGATTTTGGATCGAATGAACGACTTAGGTAAACGAGTGGTGTAATCATCTTTAAAATGTGAAAATGAAAGAAATTGGTTTTTATCTAGTCTTGTCCACGCATAAGAAAGCAATGATTGAAAAATATCAGGGTTTTCAAAGTAAAAATAAGTCAAATATTTAAAATCTAATGGAGCTACAGGTGTTGGAAGCTTATGTGTAAATCCCAAAAATGAGAAAAATCGAAGTGCTTGGTATAAAGTAAGTGCTCTGCCATTGTAAGAATGAATGATAAAATCTTGGTAAACCTGATTGGACCAAGGCAAAACGCAGCCGACAACATTTTTTTTTGAGTCAAGTGCAATAAGAAAATCACTGATTTTAAAGTCTTTCAGTCTGGCAAATTCGCGAAGCAAAGTTTCTTTGCTGTCGCTATAATGAAATGACAATTTTGTCGTTCGCTTTAAAATAAAATGGCAAAGTCCTTCTCTATCTTGGTCATGTGCATGACGTATTGAGACTGTATCTAAAGGTTTTGGCCCAAAAGGTAAGAGTCCATGCAAAGAGTTCATTTGGAAGCGTCGGTACAAATGGTAGCGAGGTAATTTTCGTTTTGGAGAACGGGGCCGTACAAAAGCATTATAAGCTTGTCGATGGGCTTTTGTAAGAACAGTAAAAACATACTTGCAGTTTCTTTTTTCACGTTCGTGCAAAAGAATAGGGAGAAAATGATTGGACCAGTTTAAAATCGCTTTGCGATTTGTAGAAACCTG
>JAGRAB010000182.1:1928-3735 GCA_020435085.1 Bdellovibrionales bacterium
ATATATGTGACATAATCGCTAGAATACATATCGTAAATTGAAAAGAAATCGTCTTTACGGTCGACATGGTAATCTAAGTAACCGGTTTCAATTTGGCTTTTATAAAAATTTAAAATTCGTTTAGAGTCTTCGCGTGTTGCGACCTGAAGGTTCATCTTTCTTTTCTCCACATGACATCGCTCACTTTCAACTCAACATTGAGCCATCGCGCAAAAATAAAAAAATAATCACTTAACCGATTGAGATAACGACCAATTTCTTTTTCAGTAGAATTCAAGGACTCCAGCGAAAAAAGCTCTCGTTCTGCACGTCGACAAATAGTTCGACAAATATGAGCATGGCAAGAGGCCTCTGATCCGCCGGGTAAAATAAAATTTTTAAGCTCTGGTAACTTTTTTGAAGCTTCATCGATTTGGAGTTCTAGTTCCTCCTTAAATAATGCCTTAAAAGCAGGCAATTGATTTCTTAAACTCTCATCTCCGCAGGCTAAATGACTGCCAACTTGAAAAAGGCGGTGTTGAATCACTTCAAGTTGGTTATCAATGGGGAGGTGTTTTGTTAAACATCGCAATAATCCTACGTGAGAGTTGAGTTCATCGACGCTTCCATAGGCATTGAGGCGTTCATTTGATTTAGAAACCGGGGGTCCGCCAAAGAGCGTTGTTTTTCCTTCATCACCCATTTTTGTGTAAACCTTCAAAGTTGGCTCCCTTGCCTGATGGCCTATTCTATAACCAGATGTGCGCCCATAAAAATGTTGCAGGCCGGCTATTGCTTTTAGCAAACCACATCTCTTTGCAAAATGGGAGAAATTTTGACAAAGTCGGTCTCGCCGATTGTTTAAGGTTTCAAGGAGGGAGTTTGAAGCCGCCATTTTTTGTATCAATACCTCATTCTGGAGAAAAAATACCTAACGAAGTGGTTTGGCTTCAAAACTTACCAGAAGAGATTCAAATGTGTGATGTTGATCGATTTGTTGACCGCCTTTATGGGCCGGCATTAGTCTCTATGAAGATTCCCCATGTGGTTGCAGAATGGCATCGTTATTTTGCTGATTTGAATCGTATTCCAGAAGATATTGATGAAGATTCTGTCCAAGGGGCTAGCACGAAATCAGGAACTCACACGACAGGTTTTATTTGGGTGACAACGACAAAAGGAGATCCGCTTTTAAAGTCTCCCATTGATCCTGAACTTTTTCGTCAAATTATTTTAAAATATTGGCAACCGTTTCACGATCAGGTGCGCGGGCAATATGAAAAATTTCAATCCCTTGGTTTTAAAAAAATATACCAACTTGACGCTCATAGTATGCCTTCGCTGGGAACGGAGAAGCATCGTGATCCGGGAGAGCGACGTGCTGAAATTGTTATTAGCGATCAAAACGGAAAAAGTTGTGAAGGGGCATACCGAGAGCTTGTGATTGGGGCTTATAAAAATGCAGGGTTTCAAGTGAAGGAAAACTGGCCTTACGTGGGTGGGAGAGTGACTCAAACCTATGGGCAACCCTCCCTAGGACAACACTGCATTCAAGTAGAGCTCAATCGTGCTTTGTATATGAATGAAGAAACCAAAAAAATAAATGAGAAAGAGGCAAGTATTATCCAAATAAAAATTCAAAAAGCCTTAGCAGAAATTTATGAAGGCATTGGGTCATTGATATGAGAAAGCGTTTTTCATTGTATCGAGTTTTTTTATTTTTCACCCTATTTGCTACCCAATATTCTTTGGCGTCAGTGGCTCCTTGGGTGAAAGAATTCGTAAATGTGAGTGAGGCAATTGAGGCCTCTCATAAACAATATGAGAG
>JAGRAB010000183.1 GCA_020435085.1 Bdellovibrionales bacterium
AGATTGTTTCATGGCTGGTGGCTCAAGCAAAACCTGGCGACACGATCTTAATTATGAGTAACGGAGGCTTTGATGGTATCTATCAAAAGCTTTTGTCGCAGCTAAGTTGATCCACTCTAAGAGGTAATAAGGTGGCACTTTCCCGCTCTCGGTATCAGTAGTCAGGTTTAATACACGCGCTTATTAGGCAAGGTTGTAAAATCTGTTGGTCAATATAGTCATACCTTTGTTTAAGAAATTTTTGTCTATTTCTAGAAATGGCATCCCCGATAATATTGTTTGGCTGACCATATCGAATAATCGTGAGTCGATTTTCTTGAGAGATTCTTAATGGATACCATGTGGTGACTTTTGATCCAAATTGGTCTGAGTACATAGTATTGTCTGAATTAAACTTTCCCTTAATAAAACTTAACCAATACCCACTCCATTGCTTAGCAACTATCAAATCAGTCTGATCGGGATTGTAAGTCGTCTTCAATGTTGTCGATAATGTATTAAAAACAAAAGCATTAAGTATATGGTGGGGGGCTCCTTTGTAAAACGGCATGCCACTACCAACATAATCAAAGAAATACCAATATGTATTCGGGTTTATTTTTGAATGATATTGAGCTAACATTCTGGATGTAGCTCCAAAAACACGGTCAGCATAAACAGCCTCAGCAAGTCCACGTTCTGTTAAAAAATTACCATATCCATTGTTCAAATAGTCTTGTGGATATAGACCATAAAAATGATTCTGATAAATAGGGGTTTGGCTAGCATATGTGATTTCTTCTTGATCGAGATCGGCTTGTATCACACTGGCTTCCCAACCCATGGAGCCCGTAATAAAGGGAATATTCTTTTGCAATCCTTGCGCAAAACGATCTGCAGTGCCTCCTTTGACATAGTAATCATCAAAATAGGGAGTAAAATAAGAGCTTGCATATGAAGTGGCTCTAAAAACTTCAGCAGCACTTTTAAAAAGTAAATCATCAACACAGCTGCTTGGTAATGAAGCGTAATTGCTATAGTTCTTTACACAATCTGGAAGAGCGTTAGATCCATAGGTAGTAAAAAACTCATCTTGTCGCCTCACGATCTCATCAATCATTTTATCAGCCTTAGAGTCAGCCCAATTGAACGATCTTGCTACGAGCTGTTTTGTCGTCAGAGGGGGAGTTCCTGCTTGGGTAAAGCTGGCACCACCACTTTCCATAATAGCCCTATGAAATAGTTCTTGCCCAGGCGGTCTTCCAAGGTCGTTAGCCATCCAATACCCTACACTCGCCCCTCCTGCAGAAGAACCCATAAGAGTGATATTGTTAGGGTCCCCTCCAAATTCACTAATGTTATTTTGGACCCAAGTTAAGGCGTCGTGCTGGTCGGAGAGGGCAAAGTTTATACCTGTACGATTATAAGTGGGAGATCTTAAGTGGCTATGGCTAAAAAAACCGAAAACCCCCACTCGATAATTGAAAGAAACAAAAATGACATTTTGAGAGGCGAGAGCTGCACCATCATATATCTTTAAGCTACTCGAACCCTTTACAAAACGGCCACCATGAATATAAACAACGACAGGAAGGTTTGCCTTGTTTTTAGGTTTCCAGACATTAATTGTTAAACAGTCTTCGCTCATTAGAGAAAGCTTCACTTGATCTGAAGGGTTTGTAGTCAATAAGTCACCATCTTGCATACAAGCTTTTGAAAAACTTTGTGTAATACGATCATTGATCCAGGGAGAGGGAGGAAGTGTGCGGCGCCACCGATTTTTTCCTAACGGAGGTTTTGCATAGGGTATGCCTTTAAATGAAACAACAGAATTCAAAGGACTTGGTTCGTTGAGGCCTCGAACCCATCCATATTGAGTGAAAGCGAGTTCATTATCAAGATTAACGACGGCACTTCCATAAGAGTTTTGAATCAAGCGATATCGTTTATTTGATGAGCCTATGGCTTCTGCAGATAATGAAAGACCATTAATGTTAATGACTTCACTATATGAAAGATTAATTTTAAACCCTCTTGGAATACCTGAAGTTCCGCAAAGGCTGTCTATATTTGATGTTTGTGTTGGTGTAAAAAATGATTGGTTTGCCTTTACTCTTTTTAAGAGCATTTTGGGAGAATTTAAACCTTGCGTGAAAACTTCAACATCAATTTGTTGGCGAACTCCGACTTCACAACTCCAACCAGCTATTGAATAACCAGAAGGTGTTTTTACAAACCCAGAAAAGTATCCAATAATCCCATTCGAAGAAGTGGCATTGATAAAAAGAAAACCAAGAGCTAAAAGTACAAAGCTTATGGATGTGCTAATAAATACTCGTGATGCCAATTAACGGAACCCTTCTTAGTTAAGATAAATATTAACACTTCCTTTTTCATATAGAAAATTTTTTCTGAAAAAGTATTCAATATTCGATAAGAAGAGCTTATTGGGAATTTAATCCTCTTAATTGTATCAAAATAGAACGCGTAGTTTTAAGGCCTCCTTATGAATCAATTACTCTCATCGGTGTCATTTTATATGATTCATTCGGGGGCTTTAAGTGCCCCCCTCATGAATCAACTGCCCCCGTCGGTATCATTTAATATGACTCAATTCGGTATGTGTTCGATAGGCATAGCTTTTGAAAAAGAAAAGATTATGGATAATCAACAGAATTTGATATTTAAAAATGTCGGCTATACTTTTAAGTCATTGATATTTCTTGGATTCTTTTTAATCAGCTTTGAAGTTCTAGCAGAGTCTCAGATCTGTGAACAACTACTTTCGGCATTATCTTCAAATGAGGAGGGGCAAGAAGCTGGAGTTGAGAATGACTTTGCCGATTTTTGGAACTCTGAAAAAGAAATCGTCGTTCAGGACTCTTTGGGGAGTAAACAAGAAATTACACTTTCTACAGATACAGAGATTCCTTGGCGTGATGTTTATAAGCTCTTTTTAAGCCAACCAGAAAAGTTGGAAGAGCTTCAAAACCTCTTTGATGGACTTCTCCAAAAGCCCTTCATTTTACCATTAAAAAGCCTTGCTATTTTAATGAATGTCTCTGAAAAGCAGTTCCCTCACTTTTTTCTACGGAGGGGAGTTGCAAAAGATCAGTTAGGATATCAAATAACAGATCTATCGCCTATTGCTTTCGAAACGGTATATATGAGTTATTTTTTACGGGATGGAACATTAGAGATTCCTATTTTAGGAGAAAA
>JAGRAB010000184.1 GCA_020435085.1 Bdellovibrionales bacterium
GTTTATTTGTGGATCCGTTTTGTCCTGGGCTACGAGTATGTTCGTAGCCGCAGTGACAGAGCAAAAAGATAAATAAAACTGAAATGAATCTCATATGCTTCTCCTTATCGTATTTTTTGGCAAAGAATATTTATTGGTTGGCCGGAGTTTTCGTCTGTGGTGAAAATCACTTGCATCAAACTTTGACCACGTCGACTTTGAGATTTCACTTCAGCTTTGTCTTGAGAATTCGAATCAATGACAGTGACTTGTGCAAAGCCTTTATGTGTAGGACTTTCAACAATTGTCGGAGTCGAAGACTCATCACTGGTAAGAGTGACTTTAAGCAATTCTTCTAATCTCTTTGCTCGAACGTGATCTCCCGAGTTGAGTGCCGTGATGTTCATTTCAGCGATTTCATCCCCGCGAGATTTCACGAAAAGTTGAAGATCTCCAGTAGTGACTTCTCCATTTCCTGCCGAGCTATGAAACGAGAGAATTTTCTCATGCGTGGAGGGAAGTGAGCATTCAATGATGGCTCCATCATCATTGCCGCCACCATCATTTTCTCCACGTCGGGCAAAAGAATTTTGGGCCATTAAAAATATAAGTGTTGTGATTAAAAACCGATAAAACATTTTATTTCTCCTTTTTGTTGGTTTAAAAAATTAGGGAACAACTTCAATAACCCCTGCCATGCCATCACCTTCTTCATCACCATGACGTGTGCAAAAGTATCCATAAAAACCTGGGGAATTCATTTGTTGTGTGATTGGAATAACGGAGGGGCTCTCTGATGCAAATGGATTCAATGCACCATCGATATCAGGCATTGCCGCAAGAGGATGATGTTGAGTTGCCTCAATGGTAACAAATGCGCCCACTCGAACTCTCAAACATTTGGGTGTATAACTGGCTCCAGATGTATTGATAATATTTTCTGATCCACCATCGATAAAACTTGCATCTGTGCACCCGGCAATTGGATCGAAGGCTTGGGCTGAGACTGTTGCAGCCCATGTCATTGTGCCGATCAGAGCCAGGCATTTCGTGAATTGATTGAACTTCATAGGACTCTCCTTTTTTTGAAAGCTGAATTGCTTTCCTAGAACTCCAATTTCGTCGAAAAATCTTTTCAATTCGAGTAGTCAATTCTTGCTTATTTTGATGTGATATGATGGGATTTAGCTATGTTGCATAAAAATGAAGTAAAGGCCTGTTTTTATTCTGGAAAATACAAAGATGCTCTGCAAATCATAGGGCGAAGGCCACTGCAGCTTGCAACAAGTGACAATCGTAAATTAGCCCTGTTTCAGTTAGGGAGTATGGTTTTTATTGGGGAATTTGATGAAGCCCGAAGCTTATTTGAGTTTGCAAAAAAAAATGGGGTTTTAGATGCAGAGTTTATTATACCAGCCCAGTTTTTTTTAAGTATTGGAGAGGTGCGAAGATCTCACTATGAAAAAGCGGCACAGTTAATTGCAGCAAATGCCTGGCTTGCAAAAAAACAGTTCAATAAAAGTGGGAATATAGAGTTTTATGTGAATCAGGGGATTGCGTTTATTCACTTTTATCGTGGTCACTTTGAAAAGAGTTCTCGATTTGCTCAAAAAGCTTACTTAGCTGCTTTTGAAAATGATTTTCGCTATGGACAGGCTTTAGCATTAGATGCTTTAGGGCAGTCTCTTTGCCAAATGGGACAAGTTCAAAGAGGACTTTTTGAGTTAAATAGAGGAATAGAGATAGCAAAATCTATTGGCAACGGAGGTCTTGTTACAGCACTTGAGATTGGTGTACTGCGATTTCGATCTCAGTATGGAGTGAACGGTAAAAAAGCCATTTCAGAATGTCAGCGAGCTTTAAAAAAACTGGACTCCCAAAATAATTATTCAAAAT
>JAGRAB010000185.1 GCA_020435085.1 Bdellovibrionales bacterium
TTCGCTGGCCCAAAGGAGAGATGCAATAGCAATCAATTGCAGAGTAAAAATACCAAGTCTAGCTAAAAACTGTTTGGCTCTTGGTCTTTTCATCCTTATCTCCCTCAATCTAAAGTCTAGATCGTTTTGAAACACTTAAACTTCGCGGTCTCCTATGTCGATAGAAAAGCAAGTATTGAGCCCAATGGACTCACCTCTGTTGGAGGTGTGCCGTCAATGAGGTGCACATATGGATAGAGAACTGACAGTTGTCAAATGCGTTGTCTCATATTGAGACAACAACATGAAAGTGACATTTTGTGGTTATCACCTGTCAGAAATCTATCCGGCAAAATAAAAGCTGAACGGGTTTCAGCCGGCACAACCATGGCAATACTTGAGTTGTGAAAGCTGGAGGAAAATAATATGGTAGATTCAAGCGATCAAAAACAAAATGAAAACAATGTGATTCATTTTCCACACGAAAAGGTGAGCCCTGCAAAAGTGATTGACCTTCCTGTGGAACGGTACCAGCCACATAAGCCTTCAAAGGGCAAGTGGGGATTAGGAGCCTTTTTGACTGTATTTATGGGCGCAATACTATTGAACTCAACCGATTTCTCAAATGTACCTCTAGGGGATAAGCAATCTCGATCGCTTGCAAGTGTAGGGCAGTATGAAACGGCACCACGCGATGTTCATTTTGAAAAGTCTATTGCTGAGAAAATTTCTCAGTCAAGTGCTCGTCAACCAGCAAGTCTTGGGCGACAACCATCACGAGCTGATGAATTTCGTTTTGGTTTTTTAGAAAGTAAGTATGCTGTTAAATTTTATCAAGGAAAAGTCCAAGAAGTAGAGTTTACGAATTCGAGTCAAAATCTTGAACCTCGTTATCTTTCAGATCGTCAGGCATTTTTAAATGCAAATAAAGATCTCTTTGCGATTCCATACACATCAACAATGTCATTGAATCGTGAGGTTGTTGGGCAAAAAATTCATGAGACTTATGCTCTTTTAAATAGTAACCAAACAAAAGTCGGTAAAATTTCCTTTGAGCTCGATATCTATGGCCGTCTTTTAGGTATGAAGGTTGGGTCTGTTCAATAATATTCTCCCCTAATATTTCTCATTTTTAGCCATCAATAGCCGATAAGTATATATGGTTATTGATGACGTTTTTAGAAGTGAAATAAATAAAAAAAATCATCGATTGAAAGAATCTTTGAGTTCATCCTTTCCTCGACTAGCAGATCCTATAGATCGTTTGGCAGCAGCTATTATTGACATCTCTGTTGTACTTCTCCCTCTCGTTTTATTAATGAGTGCTCCGGCGAAAAAAATTTTGGTTTCAGCGGTTCTTGTTCAGGATAAATTTCTTTTTTTCTCTGCAGTTATGTCAATTTTCTTTATTACTTTAGTTACAGTTGTCTCTTACCAGACACTATTTATTTATTTTTTTGGTGCTACCTTAGGGAAAATGATTTTTCGAATGAAAGTAAAAGATGTGTGGAATCATCAAAGAGTTACATTTGCTTCAGCACTTTTAAGGTCTCTTTTGTGGTTTTTTGAAACAGCTTTTTTTATGTTACCACATATTACAATTTTTTCAGATTCGC
>JAGRAB010000186.1 GCA_020435085.1 Bdellovibrionales bacterium
ATTGATATGAGAGCCTCGAACGAAGTGAGGGGCGAGGCTCATATTAATGCTAGTATGAAAACTTCATAAATTCCAAAGTTTATCGACGCGGTAGATATTCAATATCCGCAACTAAGGGGGCCAGTTTCTGAAGTCTATGAGTAAAAGTAAAGTTTGGTCAGCGAATTATCGATTCGCTCGTCTTCGGTAGGTGAGAAATGAAAACGGGACTGGCTCTTCTCGATCACGACGTTCGATCTCTTCAAAAAAGAGGGGGTTCACTTTTGGATATTTAATGTCGCCGTCAAAGTCTTTGTGAATTCTGGTCAAATAAATGATATCGACCATATTGATGGTTTCCTTAAAAATTTGACCGCCACCAATAATAAAAACTTCTTCTCCATATTCATTCATTTTGCTTTCGCAAAGAGCAAGGGCTTCATCCATTGATGAGACCACGACGGCTCCTTCTGGGTGATAATCTTTTTGGCGAGTAATAACCACGTTAAGGCGGTGAGGTAAGGGGTGTCCGACAGAATCAAAGGTTTTTCTTCCCATAATCAGGGCTTTACCTTTTGTTTTTTCTCTGAAGAACTTCATATCTTCAGGAATACTCCAGGGCAGATCGTTGTTCTTACCAATCACGTCGTTTTTTGAAACAGCAACAATGTGAGATAAAATCATACGGCCACCTCGGCTTTAATGGCAGGATGAGATTCATAGTTCTCTAGGGAGAAATCTTCAAAAGTAAAATCAAAAAGCGATTTTATATTTGGGTTTAATGTCATTTGCGGTAATGCATGTGGTGTTCGAGAGAGTTGAAGTTTTGCTTGATCCAAATGATTGGAGTAAAGGTGGGCATCTCCAAAGGTATGAACAAACTCTCCGGGCTCCAACTTACAAACTTGTGCCATCATCATTGTTAGCAGAGCATAGCTGGCAATATTAAAAGGAACTCCGAGAAAAATATCTGCGGATCTTTGATAGAGCTGACAAGAGAGCTGACCTTTTGCAAAAAAAAAAAAAAAAAAAGCATGACAGGGAGGAAGAGCCATCCCTTCCACTTCACCTGGGTTATAGGCAACCACTAAGTGTCGTCTGGAGTCGGGGTTGGTTTTTATGGATTGAACAAGGTTGCTGATTTGATCAATAGTTTTTCCATCGGGAGTTCGCCATGACCGCCATTGAGCCCCATAGACCCGGCCAAGATCGCCGTTTTCGTCAGCCCACTCGTCCCATATACTGACTTTGTTGTCTTTGAGATATTTTATATTGGTGTCGCCTTTTAAAAACCAAAGTAATTCATGAATAATGGATCGCAAATGGACTTTTTTGGTCGTGACAAGAGGAAAGCCTTCACTCAAATCAAAACGCATTTGGTGTCCAAAAATACTTAAAGTTCCAGTCCCAGTGCGATCTTCTTTATCGACACCTTCATTAAGTACTTTTTGCATGAGATCTAAATACTGCTTCATGAGAGCCCCCCTTAGTCTTTAAATCCTTGAAAAGACCATATCTCGCCATTGTCAGTGGCACCAGTCTAGATACTCGCAGTTGACAGATTCATTCAAGAAATTGGGCAGATAACGCCACGAATTATTTTCTGACGAAGTGCTTGATTTTGCGGCGTTACAGACTCATTTTCAAAGCCCTCGTGTGAGAGTGAATAAGAAAGAGGAGAGTCATGGAAGTTCGTGATCCGATTCATGGATCTATTGAGTTTTCAAAGCCTGAGGTGAGGCTGCTTGATAGCGTGCCTTATCAAAGGCTTCGATCAATAAAGCAACTAGGTTTTTCTGAATTTAGCTTTCCAGGAGCGACTCATAATCGATTTTTGCACTCTTTAGGCGTTTGTCATCTGGCTGGCCTGGCATTTGATCTTATTTTTAAAAACTATCCATTTAAAAATTCAGACTCTAAAAAGAGAATGAGACAGGCCACAAGGTTGGCAGCATTGCTTCATGATATTGGTCATGGACCTTTAAGTCATACGACTGAAGAGGTGATGCCGATTTTAAAAGAATTAAAAGTGGGTGTGTATAAAAATAAACGCTCAGACCTTCCTTTTTTAAATACAACAGTGAATGAGTCTCGGCAGGCGAATCATGAAGACTACACCATTAAATTTGTTACTGACTCGGAGTTGTCAGAACTTTTAAAAAAACAATTTCCTGATATTGCACCTCTTCATGTCGCTTGCTTGATAGATAAAAGTTTGGCTTGTCCGGATGATTTTTTTAAGGATGGAGACATAAGCTTTAGAACAATTTTATCTCAGTTGGTTTCTTCAGAGATGGATGTTGATCGTATGGATTATCTTGAGCGTGATGCTTATTTTTGTGGGACAAATTATGGGAAGGTCGAGCTTGAATGGCTCCTTTCCAATTTGACGTATCATGAAAAAGAGGGGCATCTTCATTTAGCACTCAACCGGCGTGCCCTTTACACATTTGATGACTTTTTACTGGCTCGTCACCATATGCACCTGATGGTTTACTTCCATCACAAAAG
Organism: Bdellovibrionales bacterium; assembly: GCA_020435085.1. Classification (GTDB taxonomy): domain Bacteria; phylum Bdellovibrionota; class Bdellovibrionia; order Bdellovibrionales; family UBA1609; genus JABSOQ01. The sequence goes on from JAGRAB010000186.1 coordinate 2,491, forward strand.
TATTATTTACGAAGAGATGCTTCATAGATATTTATCTTCACCTAAGTGTCAGTTCCATTTGCCTGCAGATATTGATGAGTATGTCAGATGTACGGATTATGCACTTTATCAACATTTACAAAAAGTGGATGACGAATGGGCACAAAGAATTTCAAAAAGGAAACCATATAAAAATCTTTTTGAATTGCACTCGTCAAAAGATACAGAGCGACCTAAAAATATAAAAATCGAATTAGAGTCGGCAGGACTTCGAGTGATTCACTCGAACTCTCAAGCTCGACTTTCTAAATATCATACGACTTCAGAAAGTGAACGAGCTTTCCAAATTTTTGTTGTTGATGGATATGACAGAAAATCAAAACCATATCCCATTGAAGAGAGTACGGAAATCTTTCAGAAATACGAAGAAATTCGTCAAATTGACCGACTTTATGTAGCACCTGAAGATTTTGAAGCTGCAGAAAAAATCATGATTCAGAAAGGTTTATAATGAATCAAACCCCTCAACGAATTTTATTTTTCGATGTGGTTTGTAACCTTTGTAATGGATTTGTTGATTTTATGATTCAAAGAGACCGTACTGAGACCCTATTTTTTTCATCACTTCAATCAGAACAAGCTCAAAAAAAACTCAATCGAGATTCTCGTGCGGAACTTATAAGTATTATCTATTTAAGAGATGGAGAAATATTAATGGAATCAACTGCTGTTCTTTATGCAATGGCAGATCTTGGAGGGTTTTGGGTTCTTCTAAAAATATTTTTGATAATTCCAGGTCCTCTTCGTAATAGCATTTATCAATGGGTTGCCAGACATCGATATCGTTGGTTTGGAAAACGAGATACATGTCGGCTTCCTACTGAAAAAGAAAAAAGTCGATTTCTTTGAGTTATACCAATTCTAAAAAATAATTATCTCAATTCACAAGTCACCAAGGAGGTTGGTATTATTTAGAGAATCATTCCGCCATTGACGACAATGGTTTGTCCATTAATTCCAGAGCTCATGGGACTAGAAATAAATGTAATGACACTTGCAATTTCTACAGCATCAACCATGCGAACATTTTTATGTTCACTTTTCACTTTTTCAAGAGCATCTTTGATTGAAACTTTGCCATTAAAACGGCTGAGTAAATACTCTTCTGTGACCCCACAAGAGATAACATTGGCAGTGATATGTTTTTCAATAACAGATTGGCTTAACTCTCGTATGAGAGATTGAACAGGGGCCTTTTGCTTTTCTTCAAGAATATGAAAATCATTAGTCACTAAAATAATGCGGCCTTTTTGACGTCCCTCTAAATAAGGCAGAGCTGCTTTTGCCATATGCGTGGCACGATCGTTGTAGTTCGAGAAATTTTCTGCAGTTTTATTAATACCTATAAGATGCGTATCAATGAGGATATCAATTGTGCCAAAAATTTCTGCAGCTCGGCTGATGGCATCTGAACCGGCTTCTGCTGAGTCCATTTGAGACTCAATAGCGGCAACTCGTCCATAATTATGGTGAATTTCACGTTGCTCACTGATATTTTCTGCAAATCTTTGAGATTCACGAAGGTTGTCAGAAACAATCATAGCGATATCGGCCCCTCGTTCTGATAAAGTTGTAACAAGGGCACTTGTTACTTGTGTTAGCGGCCCAGATAAAACAACCGTTCGGTCATTGAGCTTTAAAAATGACTCTCTCATAATGTATTACCTCTTAGGCAGTTCAGGCTATTCTTGTTGCACCTAATGGTCAACGTATTCTCAGACTGAAAAGCCTCGTCACAAATCAAATTTTGAGATAAGCTCTCAACTATTCAATATTTGAATTATTTTTGGAGAAAATAATGAAAACACTTGTCATAGGCAAAGGTGGAAGAGAACACGCGATTGTGAAGGCTTTAAAATTGTCACCCTCTGTCACAGAAGTTCATGCAATCCCAGGGAGTTCAGGAATGGCAACAGAGGCTGTTTGTCATGATTTGAGTTCTTCTGATGAAAAACAGGTGATTGATTTTGTTCGACAGAAAAATATCGATCTTGTCATTATTGGTCCTGAGGCAGAGTTAGCAAGTGGATTGTCTGATGCAATAAGAGCCAGTGGTGCTTTGGTATTTGGACCAAGTGCTGAAGCAGCAAGCCTAGAAGCCAGTAAAATTTTTGCAAAAGAATTTATGAAAAGAGCCAATGTTCCTACGGCCTTTGCACAAATCGTAAAGTCGACAGATGATATTAAAAAATGCATTCATGAGTTTACTCCTCCTTATGTTTTGAAGGCTGATGGTTTGGCTGCTGGTAAGGGTGTATTTATTTGTAAAAATGAAAGTGAATTATTATCTGCTGCAGAAGATATTTTTGTACATCGTAAGCTTGGTAACGCTGGTCTATCAGCGTTGCTTGAGCAAAGTTTAGAGGGTTGGGAGCTTTCTTATCTTGTTCTTACCAATGGTGAGACCTATCAAAGTTTGCCTCTTGCTCAAGATCATAAAAGATTAAACGAAGGAGATACGGGGCCAAATACAGGTGGTATGGGTGTTGTTGCACCATTAAAAATATCTGATGACTTAAGGGAACAAATTGAAAAACAAGTCATCCAGCCATCGATTCAAACCATTCACTCCATGGGATTATTATATCGTGGAGTTCTTTATGTTGGATTAATGATAACAAAAGATGGCCCAAAAGTGTTGGAGTACAATGTTCGATTTGGAGACCCTGAGGCGCAAGTATTGTTACCACTACTTGATGGAGATTGGGGAACCTCAATGTTATCCATTGCCCGTGGAGAAACGCCTCAACTGCAGTGGAAACCATTGTATTCAAGCTGTATTGTTTTAGCGGCAGAAGGTTATCCCGATGATCCTGTTAAAAATGTTATCATTGAAGGTGGCATTACAGAAGAAACGCCTTCAAGTTATTTTCTCCATGCAGGCACTTCAAAAACTCCAGATGGGAAATGGGTCACAAATGGAGGTCGAGTCCTCAATGCGATTGGTCTTGGATCTTCATTGAAAGAATCTCTTTCTCATGCTTACAAACAAGCTGAAAAGGTTTATTGGAAGAATGTGCAAATCAGAAAAGATATTGGTCAAAAAGTTCTTAAGGCAACACCCTGATCAAGCTTAGAGCCTATAATTAGCCCGTTGCTGAAGAGGAACTGAACGATTGAGGTTTTGTTTTAAAAAAATTTTTTAATTTTAAA
>JAGRAB010000187.1 GCA_020435085.1 Bdellovibrionales bacterium
TATTGGTCCATCACTGGTCAACATAAAAAGGATAAAATTCAGTTCGAAAGCAAAATTTATTCGTATGAAGGAAAACGTGTTGCTTTAGGAAATAAAGATTTCAATCCAGAAACTGGAAAGCTTTTTGATGAGAAGAAAAGTGTGATGACTCATCTGATGGGTGCTGATGCAGAAATGGTCATTAATAAGTTGAAAGGGAAAGATTGGAAGGTCGTAGAACATGAGGAAAAACCAGTTTCAAATAAACCTTATCCTCCATTTATCACATCAACCCTTCAACAAGCAGCAAACTCGAAATTGGGGCTAAGTTCTAAAGAAACCATGCAACTGGCGCAAAAGCTTTATGAACGTGGATTTATTACCTATATGAGAACAGATTCCACAAACCTCTCTCAACAAGCCATTGATGCGGCAAGATCTTGCATTAAAGACTTATATGGTTCTAAGTATTTGCCCGATGAACCACGTTTATATACAGGAAAAAAAGCAAAAGGAGCTCAAGAGGCCCATGAGGCAATTCGTCCTGCAGGAACCTCGTTTGTAAAACCTGAAGATGCAAAATTATCAGGATCTCTTTTTAAGCTCTATGATTTAATTTGGAAGCGAACGGTAGCTTCACAAATGGTGAACTCTCAAAAAATGAATGTCAGTGTGAAGTTTGAAGTGGGGGATGCCATATTTTCTGCCAATGGAAACACTCTTGTATTTCCTGGTTTTTTAAAAGCTTATGTGGAAGGTAGTGATGACCCAGATCAAGCTCTCGAAAATCGTGAAGTTATTCTTCCGCCTTTAAAAGTGGGAGATAAAATTACTTGTGAAGGGATGAAACCAAATCAACATGAAACAAAACCCCCTGCGCGTTTTACAGAAGCTTCGCTTGTGAAAAAAATGGAAGAAGAGGGAATTGGTCGTCCATCAACATACGCAACCATTATTAGCACGGTACAAGACCGTGGGTATGTTCGAAAAGTGGGTAATGCCTTAGTGCCAACATTTACAGCTCTTGTAGTAACTAAACTTCTAAGAAAATATTTGCCCAATTATGTTGATTTGCAATTCACTTCTGAAATGGAAAAGACATTAGATACCATTGCCGAAGGCGAAATGGATCACTTAAAATATTTAAGCTCCATTTATAAAGGAAAGACAGGGCTTAAAGAACAGGTTGAAACACAAGAATCACAAATTGACGGAGAAGAGTCTCGAGCCATTCAACTAGAGGGGCTTGATGGTTTAAACTTTCGAATTGGTCGTTATGGAGCTTATGTTTGCCGAAAAGAAAAAGATGGCAATGAAGTTTGCGCCTCTCTTCCAGACAGCCAGTTTCCTGGTGATATTACGAAAGAGGTTGCGAATAAATTAATAGATCAAAAAATCAATGGCACCGATGCCTTGGGGAAAGACCCACAAACAGGTCTTTCTGTCTATGTGTTAACGGGTCGCTATGGCCCTTATGTACAATTGGGTGAAATTGATTCGGAGTCCTCTGACAATAAAGGTGCAAAACCAAAGAGAATGGCACTTCCAGCCGGGGTAGAGCCTGAGTCCGTCGAGCTTCCAATGGCTTTGAAGTTATTAGAGCTTCCAAAAACCTTAGGAAAACATCCTGACACGGATAAAGTTGTAAAAAAAGGTTTGGGAAGGTTTGGTCCATATGTTGTTCACGATGGAGATTTTCGCTCCATTCCTAAGACGGATAGCATCTTTGATGTGGATATTAAGAGAGCTTTAGAACTTCTTGCACAACCAAAGAAAGTTCGAGGAAAAGCGGCTCCGGTGAAAACGTTGGGTCTATTTCCAGAAACGGAAGAGGAAATTCATGTTTACAATGGAAAATATGGCCCATATTTGAAATTTAAAAATAAGAATATTTCACTTCCAGATGATGTGGAAGTCGAAAAACTCACCTTAGATTATGCCGTTGGCTTGATTAAAGAAAAAGATCTTGATGGTGGGGGAAAGAAAAAAAAGAAAAAAAA
>JAGRAB010000188.1 GCA_020435085.1 Bdellovibrionales bacterium
AAATGCCTGATCTAAATCAGCAAGAATATCTTCAATGTTTTCTATTCCTACTGATAATCGAACTAAATTATCATCAATTCCTAAAGATTTTCTATTTTCGGCGGGAACACTTGCGTGGGTCATAATGGCAGGATGCTCAATCAATGACTCCACTCCTCCTAAGCTTTCTGCCAAGGCAAAAAGTCGAACCGTTTCTAAGAATTTTTTAGACTCTTTAAGCCCTCCTTTTAAATAAAAGGTTATCATTCCACCAAACCCAGACATTTGTTGTTTTGCTAATTCATATTGTGGGTGACTTTTTAAACCTGGGTAAATCACTTTCTCAACACTCTTATGTTCTTCTAGATAGGCTGCCACTTTTTGAGCATTGCTTTCGTGAGCCTGCATTCGAATAGGTAAAGTTTTTAAGCTTCTCAATGAGATAAATGAATCAAATGTTGATGCCACTGGCCCCATAGAATTTGATAAAAATGCAAACTTTGCAGCCAAGCCTTCATCATTAACAATGATCGCTCCACCAACAATATCAGAGTGACCATTAATGTACTTTGTTGTAGAGTGAACAACAATATCCGCCCCTAAACTCAATGGCCTTTGAAAGTACGGAGTCATAAATGTATTATCTACGGCCAACAATGCCTGGTGAGCTTTTGCAATTTTTGAAACGGCCCCAATGTCTGTTAACTTTAGTGTTGGGTTTGTTGGAGTTTCTAACCAAATCAGTTTTGTATTTGGTCGCATTGCTGCTTCTACATTTTGTGGATTTGTCATATCGACAAAAGAAAATTCAATTCCATTATGACGAATGACTTTGTCAAATAGTCGAAATGTTCCGCCATAAAGGTCATCTCCGGCAATGACATGATCCCCTTGCTTTAAAAGGTGCATAACAACCGTTGTTGCACCACAACCTGAGGCCATTGAAAATCCATGAGTTCCATCTTCAAGATTTGCTAGACAAGTTTCAAAAGCCCCTCTTGTTGGGTTTGAGGTTCTTGAGTATTCATACCCTTTGTGAGCCCCTGGACTCTCTTGAACATATGTTGTTGAAAGATAAATTGGAGTCATAATCGCGCCCGTAACAGGATCGGGAGCTTGACCAGCATGAATTGCTCGAGTTTGAAAGCCGTATTTTTTATCTTCAAACATCTAAAACCTCTATCTCTTTTGAGTCGAACTCAAATTTAATCGCATTAAGAATTTTTGTCATATTTAATAAATCATCATTAGAGTATTCGATATTTAATTTTTTCATAAGGGCTTCTACTTCACGGGGACTCGGCTGTGGTTTTAAATACTCATCAATGATGGCTTCAATAATGTCTCCATGCCTACTTGTTGAAACACTCATAACTCCTCCCTCTCATACTCTATTTGCTTTAAAAATAAAATAGCTCGAGCTTTATTTAAGAGCAAAATACATACTCACAGCACCTAAAACCCAAAGATAGGCTGTAAAAAACTCAAGCCGTCCTCTTTTTACAATATGCAAAACTCCATAAAGACCCAATAAACCCGAAATGTAAGCGGCAACAAAACCTATTCCCATAATAGACAGATCTTGGCTATTCAAATGAGATGCATGCTTTAACTGTAAAATACCGGCTCCCAAAATTGCTGGAATTGCTAACATAAAACTAAACATTGCTGCCAAATGTCGAGGAAGGCCCAATAGTATACCAACCGCAATTGTTGTTCCTGATCGAGAAATACCTGGAGCAATGGCAATAGATTGCGCTAAACCTATGAGTACTGCTTTAAAATATGTAAACTGAGTGAGGTCCTCGACAATAAAATTAAAGAAGTTTTGATTTTGCGGGGCCGCTCCTTTTCCCTTTGTTAGAAGTAACAATGTCCCCGTCATCATCAAACAAAATCCCACTCCAGCAAGATTTGAAAATAAAGATTCAAATGTATCTTTTAACGCTAATCCAATCACCGCTGTTGGTAATGTCGCAACAACAACGAGGAGAACCAGTTTTGCCTCATTATTTAATTTCTTTTGTGGAAGGCTCTTTGAAGCTTGAACTAATGAGGATCGAATAAATTTAAAGTAAACTGTCAAAACAGAGGCTAATGTCCCCAGGTGAACGGCAACATCAAAAACAAGAGAATCTCCTTGAACTCCAAGTAAATTTTGAAAAATTACAAGATGACCTGAACTGGAAACAGGAAGAAATTCTGTTAAACCTTGGACAATTCCTAAAAATATGGCTTGTAAAAAATCCACTGACTACTCCGACCGAAAGAACTCATCTCCATTGACTCTATTCATACCTGGTCGAAGTGTCAAAGACCTCATCCCCGACTCACTGCTGCTCTGCCAGCGAATTCGAATGCTTTCCACGGGAAGGTTTTTTATATCTAGTGGCGTAAATCCATAGTCTTTATCGTTGATCCAAACTCTATACCACCGATGTGATCGAATAACTAAAGCGGCACTCTCTGACTCAATATTGATTTTCATCAGTTGATAAAGCCAACCTCCGATAAAAATAATCACAATAAAACCAAACCCCCATAAGAGATTTAATATTTTTTTTGATTTTAATCGTTGAACGTCCACATTGTGAAGTTGTTGCTTATATGGGTATGAAACTGAACGAACTATGAATTCTTGAGTTTTTACGGCTTCTTTTTTACGTTTTTCTAAAGCACTTTGTACTCGCCGCGCCAACTCCTCCTTTGCATTTGAGTGGTGACTCCACGATGGAGCTCTCCGCTTTTGAGGTTCTATATCCGTCATTTGAGTAATTGCCTGAACTAAATCTTTTTCTTCTAAATAAATATCCGTCAAAAAATCGAGAATTTTACCTAGCGAATAAATATCCGCCTCTTTAGAGA
>JAGRAB010000189.1 GCA_020435085.1 Bdellovibrionales bacterium
TAATAGAAACTGGACCCTTTAATTGCGAATATTGAATACCTACCGCCTCGTTAAACTATTGATTTCTAATAAAATTTTTTACTCGTTGGTGTTTCTCGAAAACTAAAGTTTTCGAGAAAGCCGTCCGATTAACAAAAAATTGTAGTCAGACAAGACATTTAGAGGACGGAGGGGTAAGAGCTTTCACAATTAAAGGGTCCAGTTTCTATTAATTATTTCTCATCATTTGAGTCATCATCAAGACCTAATTGATTTTTGAGTTCCTCAACAAGCTCTTCGTCATCTTGATTGACTAAATCTTCATTAGAAATGCCGAGAAGCTTGTCGGCTTGAGCTTCGAGTTCGCTGTTCGTAGACGTATATTGAAGGTAAACTTTCTTATTTTCTACATCAAATTCTTGCCATATCCTTGGAAAATCATGGTCATTTTCAGCCATGAAAAGCTCATCCAGCATTGTTGCAGCCACATCGATCATTAAATAAATCAACTGAACAGCATTTTCTTTTTGCTTGTCATATTGAATAGAAATTTCAAAATGACTTTGCTTGAGGCGGCCTTTTTCATGATAACCGACTTTTAATAGGAGCTCTTCTTTATAAATTCGGCCTTCTGTGAGAATTTTTCCATTTTCCAAGTGAAGTTTGAAGGATTTGCTAAACACATTTTGAATTTGCTTAAGATACTCGCTGGGGAATGAAGTCCAGGTTTTAGACGTTTTTAGTCGAGGTTGCATGGGGCTCCTTTTTAAATTGGTAAGAGGAGTCTTAAAACTCCATTTTTACCTTCAAATATGGGGACTCTGTCAGTTGACCCATAGCTTCAACCCGACTATAAACTGTTCAACTCAATGAAACAACATTTGCTGTTTCTTTCACCCCTGTGATTTTTACAAAAAAAGGGGAGAGCAGAAGGAAAAAGAGAGTTTCAAGAGGTTTTTATAGCAAAGAGGTCTTGTGAGCTTAGAGAATCATGACTTAGGAAAAGGAAAAGGCGTTTATATTTCCACATATGGCTGTCAAATGAACGTCAATGATACGGAACGGATGTATTCTCTTCTTGAAATGCTCAACTACACGCCCGTCAATAGTGCGGATCGTGCTGATCTTATCATCATTAACTCTTGCAGTGTTCGTGAAAAACCTGTTCATAAGGTTCACTCAGAAGTTGGCCGATATCGAACTTTAAAATCAAAAAATCCTCAACTTAAAATTGGAGTTGGAGGATGTGTGGCTCAGCAAGAGAAAAAAAATCTCTTAAAAGACGTTCCACTTCTTGATTTCGTATTTGGAACAGATGCCATCGATCAATTGCCTCAAATAGTGAATGATTTGATTCAAAAAGAGGAAAAAGTTGTTGAAGCAAAATTTAAGCATTCAGAGCCCTACCATGTAGAGACTTTAGTAAGAAACCCTGGGGTTTCTACTTTTGTGAATATTACGAAGGGTTGTGATAACTTTTGTACCTTTTGTGTGGTTCCTTTTACACGTGGACGAGAGCGAAGTCGCCCTTTAAATCACTTGGTGAGTGATATTAATAATTTAACAAAAAGAGGCGTCAAAGAGGTGACGTTACTTGGGCAAAACGTAAATAGTTATCTCTCAGAATGTGGAGCTAACTTTGCAAAACTTTTAGAGACTCTCGCAAAGGATACAGATATCGAAAGGATCCGCTTTACAACGAGTCATCCAAAAGATTTTGATGAAGAACTTGTTGGCGTGATGCAGGAGTGGCGATCTAAAATTATGGATTATATTCATCTTCCTGTCCAAAGTGGGAACTCTGAAGTGCTTGAACGAATGAACCGCGGGTATACAAGGGAAGAATATATTCAAAAAGCAAAAATGATTTTAGATATTATGCCTGGGGCCTCATTGTCGACAGATATTATTGTGGGATTTCCAGGGGAAACAGAAGCTCAGTTTCAAGAAACACTTTCATTGCTTGAAGAAGTTCCTTATGAATCCATATTTTCTTTTAAATATTCCCCACGACCGTTTACAAAAGCGGCACGTTGGGAAGATCCTCTTTCTGATGAGGAAAAGTCAGGTCGACTTTACCGTCTTCAAAACCGCCATAAAGAAATCGCTTTTGAATTAGCAAAAAAATATGAAAATACAGTGGTTCAAGTGTTGGTTGAAGAGTTTGATGCTGATAATGAAAGAGCAACAGGTCGATCAACCCAAAACAAACTCACCCACTTTCAATCTTCAAAGAATTTGATCGGGCAAACGGTTTCTGTTCAGGTGACAGAGGCTTTTCCTCAAACACTTCGAGGAGTGATGGTTTTATGAAAAAAGCTGATAAAAAATTAGTTGTTAAATACGAAGATAAAGAGGTGATTGAGTTAAAACCTTTTGGTTTAGCTGCAAGCTTAGAGCCTCATCGGCCAGTTATGATTTTTAAAAGCTTATGTGAGAAATATACCGCTGGAGTTCCGCTTTCAGCTCTTGAGGGCGGAATTATGATTTCTCAAAGCCACCAAGGAAATGCGAGCTCTCCTCATGGATTAAGCTTAAAAGCTTTAGAGGCAGTAGGACTCCAACCAGTAAAGTGCTTTTTTAAAGAAATTCGAGGTTCTTTTTTATACGTTGATGTGGAATTTGACGGTCATGAAAAAATCACACGTTTAACCTCCCGAGCTGATGAAGCACTCTCATTTTGCATGCGCGCAGGGGCTTTATTTTACAGTTCACTTGAAATGATTCAAAAATGTAAAGAACTTGAGGCATCTCACTTGCAAGGATACAAAGTGGACGCACTTATGGGTTCCATAGGAACCAGAGAAAATAAACATCCTTATTTAATGTAAAAATGAGGCGAAAATGCCACTCTATGAGCTTAAAGGAGAAAAACCACAACTTGATAAAGGTTGTTGGCTCGCGCCTTCAGCAGAACTTATTGGCGATGTTGTCGCTGGGAAAAACTGCTCCTTTTGGTTCAATACAACTCTTCGTGGCGATGTGATGCCTATTCGTATTGGTGATAATACAAATATTCAAGATGGATCGACACTTCATGGAACTCATCATCGCTGTGGAGTGACGATAGGTAACAATGTGACTGTTGGCCATAATGTGATTTTGCATGGTTGTCAGATTGGCGATGAATGTCTCATCGGAATGGGCTCAGTCGTTATGGATCTTGCAAAAATCCCCTCTCGCTCCATTGTTGGTGCTGGGAGTCTTGTGACTGAAAATTCAGAGTTTGAAGAGGGAATGCTTATTATGGGACGACCCGCAAAAGTTGTGAGACCATTAAAGTCAGAAGAACTCGCTTTTTTAAAACAATCGGCGCAGAATTATATAAATTATACAAAATGGTACGTTGATGAAATTTCGTAAAGGAGAACTGCAGTGAAAGATCACTCTATAGAACATGGACTCACTTTTGACGATATCTTACTGATTCCGCAATACAGTGATATTCTTCCCAGTGAAATTTCGACAGAGACAGAGTTTGCCAGAGGAATTAAGTTTAAGATGCCTATTATCTCTGCAGCAATGGATACCGTCACTGAAAATAAAATTGCACGGGTGATGGCTCAGCTTGGTGGCTTGGGGTTTATCCATAAAAATATGCCCATTGAGTCACAAACTTTTGAGGTCGAAAAGGTAAAAAAATACGAAAGCGGAATGATTTTAGACCCAATCACTTTGTCCCCAGAACATCTTGTTAAAGATGCTTTGGATCTTATGAAGAAATATGGAATTAGTGGCGTTCCCATCACCGTTAATAAAGAACTTGTCGGCATTTTAACAAATCGAGATCTTCGTTTTGAAACCAATATCATGCAGCCCATTTCACAAGTGATGACAACGAAAGAGCGTTTAGTCACAGCCCCTGTAGGAACAACGTTGGATCAAGCAAAGTCCATTTTACAAAAGCATCGTATTGAAAAATTGCCTGTAGTTGATGGGTCAGGGTGTTTACAAGGCCTTATTACGATCAAAGATATTGAAAAAGCAAAAACTTTTCCTAATGCCACAAAAGATTCACATGGACGTCTTTTCGTTGGAGCAGCTGTTGGTGTTGATCCTTCTTCAAAAGAAAGAGTGGAAGCTCTTGTTCATGCTGGAGTAGATGTTGTGTGCGTGGATACGGCTCACGGTCACTCTAAAAATGTTATGGAAATGGTAAAGTTTATTTCAAGGAGTTTTAAAGAAACCATTATTGTTGCAGGAAACGTTGTAACACCTCAAGGAACAGAAGATTTATTACGTGCCGGTGCGGATGTTGTTAAAGTTGGTGTTGGTCCTGGAAGTATTTGCACAACGCGAATTGTTTCCGGTGTAGGTATGCCACAAATTTCTGCTGTTCAAGCTTGTGCTCAAGCTGCGAAAAAAATGGGAAAAGCAGTGATTGCCGATGGTGGAATTAAATTTTCTGGAGATATCACAAAAGCTCTCGCGATGGGTGCAAACTCAGTGATGATCGGAAACTTACTGGCAGGAAGTGATGAAAGTCCTGGTGAAACGATTCTTTATCAAGGTCGTACTTATAAAGTTTATCGAGGAATGGGAAGTCTTGGTGCCATGAAAATGGGCTCAAAAGATCGTTATGCTCAATTTGATGTGGAAGATGCAAGTAAACTTGTTCCTGAAGGTATTGAAGGAAAAGTTCCTTATCGAGGTTCTGCATCAGGCATTCTTCATCAACTCATTGGAGGCTTAAGATCCGGAATGGGATATTTAGGGGCTATGAATATTCAAGATCTTCAAGAAAAAGCACGATTTATTCGAATTTCTCCACAAGGTCTTAAAGAATCCCATGTCCATGACGTGAGTATTACTAAGGAAGCTCCCAATTACCGCTTGGAGTAAAAAGGAAATCTATGGAAGATCGAGATTATTTGCATGGATATTCGCACGATGAACAAATGCGGCTCATTGAGCAAGCACGAGTTCTTGAGCCATATATTTATGAAGGTATTGATTTTTCAAAAAATAAAAAAATACTAGAAGTTGGCTGTGGGGTTGGAGCGCAAACAGAAATTTTACTCAATAAATTTCCTCATCTTAAAATTCATGGAGTGGATGTCTCACAGGCACAAATTGCTCTTGCGAAAGAACGATTAAATGCATTTATTGAGGATGGCCGTTTGGAGTTGACTTGTGCAGATGCCACAGACCTTTCTTCTGTCGAGGGTGAAGGTTTTGATGCCATTTATATTTGCTGGTTTCTCGAACATGTTTATGAACCCATAAAAGTATTAGAGGCTGTTAAAAAACGGGTAGGAGTGGGATGCCCTATTTACATCACTGAAGTAAATAACTCTTCACTGTTTATTGACCCCTATAGTCCCCACATTTTGGAGTATTGGAATCAATTTAATGACTATCAGTGGACGATTCAAGGGCATCCTTTTGTGGGCTTACAGCTCGCAAATATGCTGAAAAGTTCAGGCTATACCGATATCGTGACAAAGCCTCGCTATTTTCTTTTTGATGCGAGAAACCCTGAGGAAAGAACCCATTTCTTAAAGTATTTTTTTGGTATTTTTAAAAGTGCCAATGACAACCTTGTGAGAAAAGGTCGCATTCATCATGAGCTGATCCAGTTGGTAGAAAAAGATTTTGATGCAGCTGCGGCAAACCCTAATAGTGTTTTTTACTATTCGTATATTCATACAACAGCTCTCACATAAAGTATGCCCATTTTGTAAGCATATTAATTACTAAGAATGGGCTTTTGGTTGCAGGGCTTTATTGAAACCGGTATAAATTCTTATGCATTCTGGAATTTTAGTCCTCGATTTTGGCTCCCAATACACTCAACTCATTGCTCGACGCCTTCGGGAGCTCAATGTTTATTCTGAACTCCTCTTATTTGATGAGGATATTGAAAAAATTCGCGCCAAAAAACCAAAAGGGATTATTTTATCTGGAGGGCCTAGCAGTGTTTTTGATCCTAATGCTCCTCAGCGTGATATCAAAGAATTGGCTGAAATAGCTCCTATTTTAGGGGTCTGTTATGGAATGCAACTTATTAGCGAACAATATGGCGGAAAAGTAGAGCCTGCCAATCGACGGGAATATGGGTTGAATGTCATCAAATGGACTTCTCCTATTAGAAATGTTCCACAACAGCAAAAAGTATGGATGAGCCATGGCGATGTGGTTGAAAAAGTACCCGAGGGATTTGAGGTTATTGCCTCTTCCAACTTTGATTATCCAGCTGCTTTAAAATCAGATCGTATTTGGGCCTTTCAATTTCACCCAGAAGTTTCTCATACCGAAAATGGAATAGATTTACTGAGGGCTTTTACGTTTGAACTTTGTCAAGCAGAACCCAGTTGGAAAGCGGATCATATTGCCGATATCTTGATTGAGGACTTAAGAAAAAAAATTCCTCAAAAAGAACATGTCTTATGTGCTCTGAGTGGAGGGGTCGACTCAACTGTTGTCGGAACACTTCTCACAAAAGCTTTGGGAGCTGATCGAGTCTCATGTGTTTTTGTTGATACGGGAATGCTTCGGAAAAATGAATTTGAAGATGTTTTACAAGTCTATAAAGGCTTGGGGCTTAACGTTAAAGGCGTGAACGCAGAGAAAACATTTCTTGAGCGATTAGAAGGGGTTGAGGATCCTGAGAAAAAGAGAAAAATTATTGGACACACCTTCATTGATGTTTTTAAAGAATCCATCAAAGATATTGGTAATGTGCAGTGGCTGGCTCAAGGAACACTTTATCCAGATGTGATTGAGAGTGTCTCTCCTCGAGGAACAAGTGTGACAATTAAATCTCATCATAATGTTGGAGGGTTACCTAAAGACCTTGATTTAAAATTGGTAGAACCTCTTCGAGAACTTTTTAAAGATGAGGTGCGTGAGCTGGGTGAGCAGTTAGGTATTCCCCGTCCAGTGTTGTGGAGACATCCTTTTCCAGGGCCTGGATTAGCGATTCGCATTATGGGCGCAGTGAATAAGGAAGACTTAAATATCTTAAAAGAAGCGGATGCTGTGTTTATTCAAGCTCTTAAAAGCCATGGTCTTTACGAAGAAATTTGGCAAGCCTTTGCCGTGCTCCTTCCTGTCAAAACAGTGGGTGTCCAAGGGGATGCGAGAACATATGATCGAGTTTTAGCTCTTCGGGCGGTGACTTCAAGAGATGGAATGACAGCGGATTGGTTTGATTTTCCAGCGGCTTTTTTAAGAGATCTTTCTAATCGTATTACTAATGAAGTGCGAGGAATCAATCGAGTGGTTTATGATGTGACGAGTAAACCACCTGGAACCATTGAGTGGGAGTAAAATGTCATTTGTTCATTTGCATGTTCACACTCAATACTCTCTTTTAGAAGCCACAATTCGAGCAAAGAGTCTCGCTCAAGCCGCCGCTGCAGACAGTATGCCTGCTGTTGCTGTGACAGATTATGGAAACATGTTTGGAGCTATTGAGTTTTATTTTGCGGCAAGATCTGCAGGTGTAAAACCCATTATTGGATTAGAAGCCTATATTGCTCCAGGATCTCGTCATGTAAAAGGAGAAGGGCGAGACGTTGTTCAAATGCCCAATCGACGTATTGTTTTATTAGCTCAAAATTTTAAAGGTTATCAAAATTTATGTAAGATTAGTTCTATTGGTTATAAAGAGGGGTTTTATTATCGTCCCCGAATTGACTACGAAGTGCTTGAAGCCCACTCTTCAGATTTGATTGCTCTTACTGGCGGAGTGATGGGTGAAGTTCCTTGGAATTTCATAAATAAAGGAGCGGATGAGGCTCTTGAACGAATAAAGGCTTTAAAAAATATTTATGGAGATCGCCTTTACTTAGAAATGAATCGCACTGGTGTGAAGGCGTGGGATGAGATCAACCCATTCTTACAAGAAGCTTCGCAAATTATGGATATTCCATTGGTTGCTGCAAATGATATACATTACCTCAAACAAGAAGATCAGTTGGCACAAGAAGTTCTTATTTGTATTGGTTCCAATAAAACACTTCAAGATGAAACTCGCTACAAATTGGGAACGGATCAGTTTTATTTTAAAAATTCTGAACAAATGCGGACTTTATTTAAAGATCTTCCAGAAGCGTGTGACCGAACACTCGAAGTAGCAGATCGCTGCAATTTACAATTTCAATTAGAAGACCCTGAAGGAAAACCAATTTATTACCTTCCTACATTTCCAACTCAAGAAGGTGAAACAACTTCTGATGAGATGAAACGTTTATCAATGGAAGGGTTGGAACGTCGATTTCAAGAAGCTGAAGCCCGTGGGGAATTGATCAGTGAAGAAGAGAAGCAGAAGTATTTTGAGCGATTAGAGTTTGAACTCAAAGTGATTGAGGGGATGGGATTTAATGGATACTTCCTTATCGTTCAAGACTTTATCAATTGGGCAAAAAAATGCGACATCCCTGTGGGGCCAGGGCGGGGGTCAGGTGCAGGGTCTTTGGTTGCCTATAGCCTTTATATTACTGATTTAAATCCAATGCCTTATAACTTGATTTTTGAGCGATTCTTAAACCCTGAACGGATTTCAATGCCGGACTTTGACATTGATTTTTGTCAAGAAAACCGCGGCCGAGTGATTGACTATGTGACTGAAAAGTATGGTCAAGATTCTGTCTCTCAAATCATTACTTACGGAAAACTTCAAGCCCGAGCCGCCATTCGTGATGTAGGTCGTGTGCTAGGAATGACTTTTTCTGAAGTGGATATTGTTGCGAAATTGATGCCTGAAAAACTAGGTATTACGCTAGATGAAGCCATTGAAATGGAGCCTCGCATTCGAGAAATGATGGAGACAGATCCTAAAATTCAAACACTTATGGATTTGGCAAGAAATATTGAAGGTCTTGTTCGTCATGCCGGAATTCATGCCGCGGGTGTGATTATTGCTGAAGGCAATTTGGTCGATCATGCCCCTCTTTACCGAGGTGTTGAGGGGGAAAATGTTGTTCAGTACGACATGAAACACTCCGAAAAAATTGGACTGATTAAGTTTGATTTTTTAGGACTCAAAACACTCACTCATATTAATGATGCTCTTAAATTAATTGAAAAAAATAGAAATAAAAAAATCACTACAAATGAAATCTCTCTTAAAGATGCCGGTATTTATTCTATTATGGCTAAAGGAGATACAGCAGGAATTTTCCAGTTTGAAGGTGATGGAATTACGGACTTAATCAAAAAGGCAAAGCCCAGTGAGTTTGAAGATATTGTGGCTTTGAATGCTCTTTATCGCCCTGGTCCGATGGATATGATCCCTTCATACTTAGATCGAAAACATGGAAAAGTAGCTATTGACTATATCTTCCCTGAGTTAGAGCCAATTCTTAAAGAAACCTATGGTATTGTGATTTATCAAGAGCACGTGCAGCTTATTGCAGCTAAAATTGCTAGTTATTCTTTGGGCGAAGCAGATATGCTTCGTCGAGCCATGGGGAAAAAGATTGCTGAAGAAATGGCAAAACAAAAATCCCGTTTCTTAAGTGGTGCTAAGAAAAATGGTTACGACGAAGAAAAGTCAGAAAAACTTTTTGAGACCATGGCCGAATTTGCGAAATATGGGTTTAATAAATCTCATGCAGCTGCTTACTGTGTGATTGCGGCTCAAACAGCTTGGTTAAAAAATTATTATCCTGTCGAATTTTTTGCGGCATTATTATCAACAGAAATGAATGATACCGACAAAGTCGTTAAGTACGTCAAAGATGCTCAGAAACATAATATTCATGTTCAATCCCCACACATAAATCATTCAGAATTTAAGTTTAATGTGAAAGGTGATGAAATTTTCTTTTCATTGGGTGCTATTAAAGGCGTTGGACGATCAGCTGTTGAGGCCATTTTAGAGGCAAGAGAATTAAAGCCCAATCAAGCTTTTGAATCCCTAGAAGATTTTTTCAAATCTATTGATCTGCGACGAGTGAATAAAAAAACGATTGAAAGTCTCATTAAAGCAGGTGCATTTGATGGCTTTGGTTTTAATAGAGCTGAGTTGATGGATGGATATCCTCAGTTTATTGAGCGTGCCGATCGTATTCGTAAAGATAATGAGATGGGACAAGTTTCTTTATTTTCGCTCGACGAAAAAGTTTCAGAACAAGAAAATGTACATCTTGAGAAAAAATCACCTTGGCGACGATCTTATCGTTTGGCTGCTGAAAAAGAAGTTCTTGGCTTTTATTTGAGTGATCATCCATTAAAAGGGTTAGAAGCTTTGACTCAAATTTGGTCTACAGGTGATGTTGAACATCTTCTTGAAAAAGAGAATAAATCACGAGTAGAAATTGTGGGTTTAATCTCATCCATGCGAGAGATTATCACGAAAAAAGGAACACGCATGGCTTTTGCCTCATTTGAGGATCTTACAGGGTCAGTCGAACTCATTGTATTTCCAGATGCATTTAAAGATTTTGAATTGGTCTTAAAAAGCGAAGAAGCTCTTATTGTTTCAGGATCACTTGAAAAAGAGCAAGATTCTTTAAAAATCTTTGTCGATGAAGTTCGAACAGTGGACGATGTCTATAAAAAAGCAAAGAAGTTGGTTTTCCATATTGAACCAGAGATGAATCAAAAGATGGAGTCACTTAAAGAACTGATTGAAAAGTTTCCTGGAGATACCAGCGTGACTATTGAAATGAATTTGAAAGATATTGGTCAAAAAGTAAGCATTGAAATTAAAGACCCCAAAGGTGTTCGTCCCTCCAATGAGTTTTTTGAAAATATCCACAACCTTTTTGGGAGCACTCAAGTTGTTGAGTTCCAAGCTCACTAAAAACCAGTGTCATTTTGTCTTTTAGAAGTAAATAATTGAATTTTTAGATTGGTCCAAGAGTTGCAATTACCTCTTTTCGGGAGCGCGATGGCACCAGTTTTAAAGGGAAAACTGTGGTGCGCGTAGTCAACAAGAAGAAGCAATATTGGAGGCAATATGAATGAAAATACTATGTCCAACGAGTGTCATTCAGATATTGGGGAAAAATTAGCAACTTTAGCAAAATCAAAAGGGTATTCTCAAGGTCGATTGGCTGAAGAAATCGATATATCAAGAGTGTCCATTAATCGATTTTTTAAAGGAAAAAGCTCAATTCGAACCAGAGATTTGATTCAGCTTCTTAAAGTTTTAGATATTGATCTAGAAGACTTGATTGCACAAAAAGTGGCTTCCATGGGAGTTCCTTCAGAAGATGAAAATGGCTTTTATCAAGATGTCATTGCCGTCATTGAGCGTTTAGACCCTAAAGCAAAGTCGAATCTTATTGAGCAAGTTGTTTGGTGGGGAAAATGTGTGCTGAACGATCAAGCACGAGAAGCTTCTTACCGTCTTCAAACAAGTCTTCACCAACAACTTTTTGCTGGCTAATATTGACGCATATTGTTTCATTTTGAAAAAAAACCATGAGACTTGCTTGTTGAAGCAGGATTTGACAGCTTAATCAAAGGAGTACTTGAATTATGGCTGTCAAAAATATTCTTACTATTCTTTTTGCAATTTTATCGGCTTCAACAGCATATGCCTCTCGTGATGTCGTGGAAGTTTCTATTGATCAAAAAAGCGATGTTTCTTCACAAGCAAAGGCTCGCGGGGAAATATTCGAAAAAGCTGTCGAAGAGGTTTCAAAAAAATATATTCAGCAAATTATTGGTGAAGCTAAATATGAGAAAAATAGAGATGTTATAAAAAATAAAATTATTCGACAGTCAGGAAAATATATTCTCTATATCAAAAATTTAGATTCAAAGAGCTCAGAAGCAGGAACTTCAATGACAGTCAAAATGAAGTTATCTCTTCAAAGTCTTCAAAAACTTTTGCTTGAAGAAGGGTTGCTCTATAGAATTTCAGGGCCACCCAAAATTTTACCAGTGATTCAAATTCAAGATCGTGTCAATGGAGCCAGCTATAGTTGGTGGGTTGATGATTCGGGGAAGTATTCTAACTTTTTAAAAGCTCAAATGGATATTGTTCATCGCTCTCTTCGTAATGACCTTATGGAAGTTGGGTTTTACAGTTTGTTTCCATCGGGTGATGGCTTTAAAAATACACTTCCTAGTGTGTTTCGAGTTGAAAACCTTCCAACAGAAGACGAGATATTTCTTGGGGATTACTTTGATAGTCAAATTATTATTACAGGAAGTATTCTTTATAAGAAGAGTTTGAGAAGAGCAGAATCTTTTGAGATTGAGATTCGTTTGGTTGCGAGACATACAAGTAATGGACGTGTTATTGGAGAAGTTATTCGGTCCTACCAGACCGAGGCTGGTCCTATGATGCGAGTGATTTCTGAAAAGGCTTCTGAAGTTTTCCCGATGATTTCAAAAGATTTAACAACACAAGTTTTAGATGCTTGGAAAAGTGGAACTTTTGGATCGACACTGATTCGTCTTGTGGTCAATGGGAGCTTAAGCTTTGAAAAATTGAAAAACTTTAAAGATCAATTTCTTAATCAAGTTTCAGGAGTTAAAACTTTAAAAGAAAGAAAGTTTTTACCAGGTCAGGTTATTTTTGAAATTGATAGCGATTCAACAGCAGCAGAACTCTCAAAGAACATTGCATCCACTCAATTTCAACAGTTCTCGGTTCGAGTTTCAGACTCTAGCTCTAAAGAGATAGAATTAAAAGTATCAATACGCTAAAACACTAGACCATTGACTCGTTTTCTTCTTGCGTCAATATGATTAAAATAAGCATATGCTTTCACTTCGATTATTTCTTTTATTTCCTTTTTTGGCTTTTATAGGTTGTTCTCTGTTTAATAGTAATAGAAATCAACCTTCGTCTTCTCAGCCTGTTGTACGAGATGTTCCCTTTGAGGCTCGTGGAGATGAGGGGATTCGACAAAGAATTTTAGTATTGCCATTTATCAACTCAAAAATAGGAACGCAATCAGAAGAATTAGCACTTGCGAGACAAGCTCTTGTTCAAGATTTATTGCGAACGGGTCGGTTTGTTGTTGTTGATGCACAAGATTTTCCAGAAGATGTGAAAAAATACCTCACTCCTGAGGGGGAATATAATTTAGGAGAAATTTCCAAAAAAGCTGCTGAAATGGGACTTGCCGCCGTGTTAGAAGGAAAACTTCTCAGTGTAAAAGCTCGTAAAACAGGAGAGCCCATTGGTATTGTTCGAGATATTAAGGCGGAAGTCACAGCACAAGGGAGAATAAGAGTTTTTTCTGCTATTAATGGACGAGAAGTTCTTAATGAAGTTCGTACAGCGATTGTTGAGAGTCGTACCACTCGTGTGCTAAAAAAATCGTATACAGATATTAATTTAATCGATGACCCTCAATTAACCAGAAATGCGATCATTCAAGCTTTTCGTCAAATCACTCTTGACGTCGTAAGAAGTGTTGAAAAATTAAGTTGGGAAGGTCGTGTTGCTATGCTTCAAGGAGAGCGGGTGTATATAAATGCAGGGCGTCTATCGGGAATTCAAATCGGTGACATTTTAAAGGTCACCGAAGAGGGAAAAGAAATTTATGACCCTGAAACAGGTCGATTTATTGGAATGGCTCCGGGAAGAATGAAGGGAACTGTTGAAATTGTTAGCTATTTTGGCAAAGATGGTTCCATAGGAATTATTCACTCGGGATCTGGCTTTGAAGAAAATGATCGTGTCGAAATTTACTAAATAAAGACAAGTATATTTTTTTGAAATCTATTTATGCCTCCATCTATTTTATTGCACCTCTTTAAAATTCAGACTAGAAGCTAATTCTATTAAAAACATTTAACACCTTTAGGGGGTCGTTTATGAAAATCATTCTTTCTATGGTTGCATTATTATCTGCATCTGCTTTTGCATGTCCTGAGTTTAATGGCACTTACACTTGCACAAGTGAAGGACAATCTGGCCAAATGGAAATCAAAACATATCAAGAAAATGGCATTTATGTTTATGAAACTGATGGTGACAAGCTCTATGCTGATGGGCAAGAACGCCCAGTTCAAGAAGAGGATCTTGTTGGGACAATGTCTGCGACTTGCTCAGGATCTTCTCTTGTCATGAATCTTCAAGGGGACTACTTAGAAAATGGTCAAAAAGCAGGTGTGTTAACTATGACTTCAACGGTAACAGCAACAGATGCCGG
>JAGRAB010000190.1 GCA_020435085.1 Bdellovibrionales bacterium
CCATCCACCCAGCTTTTAATTTGAAGTGGCGGTTGGAGGGTTTGTGTATTGAGGTTCCAAGTCAATGTTGTTGATGTGGAGTCTTTATTTGTTATCGAACTAAAATCTTCAGAAACAGTTGTTCCATAACTTTTGCCAATCCAAACAAAAGTAAGAAAACAAAAAAGAACCTTAAGCGGATTGCGAAGAGGCATCATCCCAGCCCATTACCTCCCAAATTTTGGCTTTTAATACATCTGCTCGGAAAGGTTTCATCACATAAGAGCTCACTCGCATTTGTGCGGCTTGTGTAATTTTAAACCGTTCCATAGATCTCTGTGAAGTAATCATAATAAATGCTGTATTTTTTCTGAGTGGATGATTTCGAACTGCCTTAAGCAATGTTAATCCTGTCATTCCTGGCATCTCCCAATCAGAAATAATAAGACCAATTGAATTTTTAGGTTCATTAATATATCTCAAAGCAACTTTTGGGTCATGCATGGCCTTAACATTAGTAAACCCATAACCTTTTAAATATTCAATTAACACCTCTCGTACCATTGCATCGTCATCCACAAGTAATATCGGCAATGTGTAATTGACGTTCATGACTTACTCCTTTTCAGCCTCTTTTGGGAGACGTAGAATAGCTTCAACACCCTTCACACCATGATTAGAAATCATAAACTCTCCCCGATGATCGACTTCAATAATTTCTTTACAAATAGCTAATCCCAAGCCTGTTCCTTGCTTTCCTTTTGTTGTAAAGAAGGGTTCTATAACTTTATCGATGAGTTCTTCTTTAATTCCTGGCCCATAATCACGCACTCGAATTTCAACCATATCGCCAACATCAGTAACAGAGAAATCAATTTGTCCACTAGATCCCATGGCATGAATAGAATTAATTGTTAAATTCACAAGAACTTGAAGAAGAGAGGTAGGGTTCACCTCTACCAAAACTTTATCTGTCTTAATTCGACTGACTTTAACATTTTGAGTCTTAATTTGATGCTCCATAAGAACTAAAACTTCATCTAAAATTTGATGAGCATATATTTTCGACTTTTCCCTTGTTGCTTGTGCAGGGTTCGATAAATCTTTAAATTTTTCTAAAATTTCATTGGCTCTTTGAGTGGCATCCAATATGACCTCTAAGCCTGTTTTCATTTTTTCAGGATTGTTCTCGGTTAAGCAAATATCTGCCTTTCCCATAATCTGCATCAAAAGATTTCCAAATTCATGTGACACACCTCTGGCAACAGCGGCAATGGAACTTAATTTCTCACTCTCAACGAGGCGTCGTTGTGCTTCTTGTAATTTTGAGTCTTGAATCTTTTTTTCTTCATTGAGATTCCAAAGCGAAGTAAAATTTCTTGCTTTTTGTAAAATTTCACCATTACTAAATGGTTTGTTGAGATAATCCCAACGATTTGTTTTATCAGCTCCAAGGAAACTTTGAATGGAATCCACACTGCGATCATTATAAGCAGTCACAAATACAGCATACATATGAGGATCTATTGCATGAATCTCTTTAACTAAATCAAAACCATCTGGCCCTTCTCCAAGAAGTACATCAAAGAATCCCATGGCAAAGGGCTTTCCTTGTTTGATATCTCTTTTGACAATGGCAAGAGCTTCGTCATAACTTTTCGCAACAACTAATTCAAATTCCGGATCACTTGTTGTTGTCATGGCACTTGATGTTGACCTTGAACTTCGCATTGGAACCACATTACTTATTTTTGAAACATCAAGGATATCAATATAAGATTGCACAATATCTTTTTCATCATCGACAACAAGTATCCGGTGATTCGGTTGAAAATCTTTTTGTGTCAAAGATTTTGAGTTTTGTGAGGCTTTTGCTTGCACGGCAGTCGCTATATTTTTCATGCGGACAACCTCTCATCTTTTTTCATTCTTGGAAGGGTCATTAAAAAGATGGCACCTTCTCCATTGGTTGACTTCTCAAGTTGAATATCTCCACCAAAGGCTCTAATAAATCGTCGGCTAATATTGAGGCCAAGCCCTGTTCCCTGCTCTCGTTTTTTAGTTGTAAATTGAGATTCAAATAATTTCTTTTTATGCTCTTCTTTGATTCCCGCTCCATTATCTTCAATTCGAACTTCTACATTTTCACCTTTTGAAGCAATATAAATTTGAATAAGCCCTCGTAGAGGGTTTGCATTCTGTTCTTTTTTCTCTACAATTGACTGTATCGAGTTTCGGATCATATTTGTGATACTTTGGAGAAACTCATCTTTATCAAGAGCCACCATCAAATCTGACTCAGGCTGTGAAACAACAATAGTGATATCTTCTTTAGAGGCATAATCTGCCATAATATTCACCGTTTCATTCATAAGATCTGCCAGTTGATGATATTTCTTTTCACTTTTGACAATAGAGAGGTTTCGCATAGATTGTACAATCCGATTAATGCGTTCAGATTCTTTTATGAGAAAGTCTGTATCTGAAATGAGATTTTTCCACTCTAATTTCATATGATTATTTATTTTTTCTAAATTTTCCAAATCCTCTTGCCAAAGCGATTCTTCAGGATTGAGAGAAGATGGTCGCCTCCAGGATTGCACCAGTTTTTCAAAACCACCTTCTTTGTAGTCACTCTTCCATCCTTGAGTGATATCATTCATTAACTCACCTTCTTGAGTGAGTTGAGCCTCAAGTCGTTGTTTCACCTTTTGCACTCGTGACAATATAGATGTTAATGGGTTTAAAACCTCATGAGCGGCTCGTCCAGCAATTTCACCAACGGCCGCAAGACGAGTTGTTCTTAAAAGAGCTTCCTGCGCCGATTTCACTGCTTGATTTTGTTTTTCCAATTGCAAAGTTCGCTCTTTGACTTTTAACTCCAAGTCTCTATTGATCTCTTCTAATTGCTCACGACTCTCTCTTAGGTCATCAATCATTGAATTAAAAGATTCTGCTAAAACTCGAATCTCATCTCGTGATTTAACAAATATTTGTGTTGTTAGATTTCCTCGAGCAACTTCTTTCATTCCACCAACTAAATTTTCAAGTGGTTGCGTGAGATGTCTTGAAAAGATAATCGCCGCAATAAATGCTAATGTCCCAATCATCAATGCAAAAAGAAGAGAACGAAATAAAAGTCGATCCACAACTGAGAATGCTTTTGCTTCAGAAACAGTAGAAATAACACTCATTTGGTTTTTGAATGTCTTTGCAATTCCACCAAGAATATCCCCATTTGAAGTTTTTAATTTCATAACGCTTGTTTTTGCAGGGGCTGTTTGAGCCATTTTTACAATAGCATCATCGACAGTTTTTTTCCCTTTCATATAATCGACATCGTTATGAATAAGAACTTCACCGTCTTCGTTGACAAGAAAAACTTCATTATAAGTACCACTAGAAAGACTCTTCAAAATTTTATTGGGCTTGATATAAGAAATAACAGCATAATGACGAAGTACTTGCCCACTATTTGTTTCTTCAATGACACTTTTTGCATAGCCGATAAGAGGTGGGCCATTATTAAGCGTGGCATTCCAAATAGCTTCTCCTTCTTCTTGAATTTTTTTAAAGGGAATCTTACTTGCTAAATGAGAATCAAAAAAATCTTTGTCTACATTATAAGTTTTTAAAAACTCATTATCCTTATGAAACTCTTTTGAAATCGATTGAAAATCCTCACTTCCAGCCACATAAACAAGCTCAGAGCTATCAGCAATTAATTTTTGTACCATTTGAATAGAGCGTGTATCTTGAATTTTAAAGAAGTAGGCAACTAACTCCATTTTATCAGCAGAGTTCTGAAACAAAGAATTGACGTCTGATGAAATATTCGTAACAAGACTGCGGTTGTAGTCAAAAACAAGATTTAATTTATCATTACGAATCACCGTTGTTGCCATAATGAGATAAGCAGTAATACAAAATAATAACAGTGCCGATGTTACAAAAAGAAACTTATATCGAATTGAGAACTTTTGTTGAGTTACCGTTTTTTTTGTCACCGATTTTTCCTTTAGTTACAAATACATATCGGAAAAATAAGAGACCTTGATGAGTCAATGTGTAAGAACTTATCACATTTTTGATCTCTACCTCG
>JAGRAB010000191.1 GCA_020435085.1 Bdellovibrionales bacterium
TCTACATTAATAAATAAACCAAATCTATCAGAATCAAAAAGTGAAAATAATAGCTCATAAAAATCAAAATGAGTTCCTAATATCTAAAATTTATGCAACTCCGATAATATTTATTACGGGCTTTTAATCTCATTGACCTTTATTGGAAAGTTACAAATAAATTCAGAACCTTCTCCTGGAGCACTTACAAGAGAGACCGTTCCTCCATGACTATTCATAATATGCTTAACCAGGGATAGTCCAATACCTGTTCCCCCTAATTCCCTCGAACGGGATTCATCAATGCGATAAAAACGTTCAAATAAACGTTCATGATGCTTTTTAGGAATCCCCGGCCCATCATCTTTAACTTTTAAGAGGGTCTGCCCCTCTGGAGATTTTTCCCATCCAATCCAAATATTTTTACCTTTAGGTACATAGCGTACTGCATTTTGTAAAAGATTTCTTAATACTTGCTCTACTCGAAATTGATCGGCTTCAAACTGATCCACCTGATAAGAAAAGTGCAAAACATGCTCTTTTGACCGAACCATATCAATAACATTTTCAGTCAACTCTCTAGTGTTTACCATTTTCCTTTTTAACTCTTCTCCTGACTCTATACGCGACAAATCTAGCAAGTCATCAGCTAAAGCTTTAAGTCGATCAACGTTTTTTTCAACAATATTCAAAAATTCAACTGCGTCCCCATGTTGACCTTTTTCAATATCCATTCTTGCTGTTTGTAGGTATCCCTTAATTGAAGTCAACGGTGTACGTAATTCATGAGAAACATTACCTACAAAATCAATTCTAATTTGCTCTGCCTTTTTCATATCTGTCACATCGTGAAAAACTGCCACTGCCCCATAAACCTCTTGATTATGCTTCTTCTTTAAAGGGGCTACGGACACTTCAAAGTGGTGTACAGCCTCATTTAACTCTAGGTCTAATTTTACCTTTTGAGAAATACCTTGAAATAAGCTTTGCTCATAGGCTTTAAGTACAAAAGGATCTCGAACAAGTTCACTTAGTACTATATCATCAGAGTCCGTCCCCTCCACATTAAATAAAACAGCAAACTGGGGATTATAAAATAAAGGGTGTCGATGAATATCTACAGCAAGAACAGCTTCACTCATTGCTGAAATAATCGCTCGCAGTTCTGTTTTTTCACGAGAAAGGCGAATTGTTTTTTGCCTCAAATCATAACCCAACTTATTCAAAGCTCGCTCTAAATCATACCATTCTCCAGGCTCATCAAATGCTAACTCTTTCTCCGATAACACCTCATCATCAAAAGGATACTTTCGCAATTGCACCGTCTTCGCAATGAGTCTTCCCAAGGGAATCACTAATCGTCGTGCCATTACAAAAGAAATGGTAACTACAATCATAAACGCCATTAAAAGTGATGTAAAAATAACAAGATGACTCTGCTCAAGATTTTGGCGGGACAAGTTTGATTGGGTATCAAACCAAATCCATAGAAAAAAGCCCGCAACAGAAAATGAAATAGCTGTCGTTAAAATTTGCTTTCCCAAAAACCATCGAAAAAGTCTTGTGGGAAAGATAACTTTTTTCATTTTTGTGGCTCTAAGTATTTAACTCGATAACCAATGCCACGGATAGTTTCAATAAGATCACCATATGCTCCAAGTTTTTTACGCAAACCAAAAACATGAGTATCCACTGTCCGTCCGACAACATTGACATCTGAGCCTTGAATTTCATTAATTAATCGCTCGCGAGAAAGAACTTTTCCTTGGTTATGCATTAAGGTTTCTAAAAGCTTATATTCTGACTTTGTAAGATCCATTTTTGATTCCTCTAAATGAATCTCATACTCATCTGGCTTCAGAGTTAAAACGCCAATTGTTAAAATACGAGAACTTTGAGTATTTGGCTCATTTTGAGTTTTCAGCCACTGACTCCGACGAACTAAAGCGTTTACCCGAGCCATTAAAACAAGAGTATCAAATGGCTTTGGCAAATAGTCATCAGCACCAGCATCGAGTCCTGCTGCAATATTTTCTGGCTCCACTTTAGCTGTCACCATAAGAACTGGAGTTTTTTGAAGTTTTTCTTTACTACGCATCCAACGAGTAATTTCAAGGCCACTCATTCCAGGAAGCATCCAATCCAATAATACCAATTGATACTCTTTTTCCGAGAGCAACCGGACAGCCCCTTCTCCTCCTGAAACTTCATCAACTTCATAACCTTCTCGTTTTAAATGAAGAACAATCAATTGTTTAATTTCAGCTTCATCTTCGACAACAAGAATTTTTTTGTTGGACATGAAAAACCCCTATTTTATTTGTTCATGACCGTGACGGATGTCCGTCCCCGTAGCAACAAAAATCACATCCTCCGCAATATTAGTTGCATGGTCAGCCAATCGCTCCATATTTTTTGCAATCATTATTAAATTTAAATAGGCGTCCGTATTGTTAGGATCTGATTTTAATTTTGTTTTTAATTGGTCAACAATCTGATTACGATAGCGATCAACAATATCATCGTGATTTAAGACCTTTTTACAAAGCTCAACATCTTGTCTGACGAATGCATCAAGAGCCGATTTCACCATAAATCGAACCTCTTTTTTCATACTATCAAGCTCTTTAGGCACCTGCTCAATAGTGCTACGAAGAAATTCACGGCCATTATAGCAAATATTAAGAGTTTGATCCCCCATCCGCTCAAGATCTGTATTAATTTTGATAACAGCCAAAACAAGACGCAAGTCAGAAGCCACAGGAGCCTGCATTGCAAGGAACTTCAAACACTCTTCATCCACTCTTGTATGTAACTCATTAATTAACTTTTCTTGTTTTTCAACTTGGGCCAAATGAGACTCAGATTTTTTTGTAATTCCCTCATGAACTTCATCAATAGCCTTTTCGACGCACCCCCCCATTGAGAGAAGGAGATCTTTTAAATCATTAAGGTCTGTATCAACATGTCTGTGCATAGGTAACAATTATCAAATCCTACCCAAAGCGGCCAGTGATATATTGCTCAGTTTTAAGATTCTGAGGCTTTGTAAAGATTTTGGAAGTCTTTCCGTACTCAATAAGCTCTCCCAATAAGAAAAATGCCGTTCGACCACTAATTCTTGAGGCCTGTTGCATATTATGAGTCACAATAACAACCGTCACATCATTTTTTAACTCAACAATCAGCTCCTCAATTTTTGCTGTAGATATAGGGTCCAATGCAGAAGTAGGCTCATCCATTAAAATAACTGGTGGTTTTACCGCTAGGGCTCTCGCAATGCA
This sequence comes from Bdellovibrionales bacterium, assembly GCA_020435085.1. Lineage (GTDB taxonomy): Bacteria > Bdellovibrionota > Bdellovibrionia > Bdellovibrionales > UBA1609 > JABSOQ01. The sequence goes on from JAGRAB010000191.1 coordinate 3,264, forward strand.
GAGTCGTTGTTGTTGACCACCAGAGAGGCCCGTCCCCGGTTTTTTTAGCTTATCTTTTACTTCGGTCCAAAGAGCTGACTTTCTTAAGGCCTCCTCAACGGCCTCAGATAAAACACTCTTTTTTGTAACTCCTGCTAATCGAAGACCTACAGCCACATTGTCAAATATACTGAGCCCTGGAAATGGATTCGGTTTTTGAAAAACCATTCCAACATTGCGACGAACCACAACCGGATCCACACCCTTACCATAAATATTTTGCCCGTCCAACCACACATTGCCCGTGCAACGCGCACCAGGCACCTCTTCATGTAAACGATTTAAGCAACGGATAAACGTTGATTTTCCGCATCCGGACGGACCAATAAGTGCCACAACTTCATGATAGTTAACGGACAAGTCCACATCTTTCACAGCATGAAAGTCGTTAAAGTAGGCGTTAAGTTTTTCAACTTTGAGAACTTCTCCGTCCATTATATTTCCTTTTTAACACTAACTATCTAAAAATCAAAAATACCACTTTATCTATAGACCTGAGCTTCCCCTGAGATCAAGGAATTACTCCGTCCCCACTTATGTGACTCCCTCCCCTATCTCCACAATGACTAATTCTTTCTTTGGCAAGGTCAGCGGTGATTGCAACTCCGTCCCCACCTACGCTATGATTTTTTATAGTAAATAAAAGCTCGCGTACCAAAATTTATTACAAATACGAATAAAACTAAAATCAATGCCCCCGCCCAAGCCTGTCTCTCGAGGTCAGGGAACCCACTTTTTGCAAAGTTATAGATCTGCACCGGTAATGAGGCCGTCGGTTGCGATAATGAATCTGCAAAAAATTGATTTCCCAAGGCCGTAAATAATAATGGAGCCGTTTCACCCGCCACTCGAGCAATAGCCAACATCACTCCTGTCACAAGAGCTCCCACACATCCTGGTACAAGAATTCTCAAAATCACTTTCCAACGAGGAATGCCTAAAGCCAATCCTGCTTCCCGAATATGATTGGGTATCAATTTTAAAATTTCTTCTGTCGAGCGAGCCACAATTGGGAGCATAATTACAGCCAACGCAGTAGCACCTGCATGAGCCGAAAAGCCAAAATAAATCACAATCAGTCCATAGATAAAAATACCCACAACAATCGAAGGCACACTCGTAAGTAAGTCGGTTGCAAACCTTAAAATTCGAGCTGTTTTTCCTTCACCATATTCACTAAGGTAAATTCCAGCCGCCATTCCCCAAGGAATTCCCAAGAGACAGCACATCAAAACCATAGTTCCACTTCCTAAAATAGCATTGGCCATTCCACCACCTGTTTCACCCGGGCCTTTTGGAAGTTGGGTAAAAAATGCCCAATCTAATGATCCAATCCCCTTAGAAATCACATAGGCCGAGATAAATAAAAATGGAAAACATGCAAGTAGTGCTAAAAATAGGAGAACTCCAATAATGAGCTGGCTCTTCAACTTTCGCTTTCGATCTGTAAAGGAAGTGACTTTTAAGTTTAATTTACTTGCCACCTTTAAACCCCTTTTCCACTTTCCAAACAATAAATCGTGCAATGGAATTAATAATCAGAGAAACCATAAATAATGTTAAACCCACCGCTGTTAATGCTGCTAACTGCAAATCGCTGTCAGCTTCGGCATATTGATTGGCTAAAATCGACGCCATTGTCTGCCCCGACTCGAAAAGTGAAAGATGAATTTCAGATTTATTTCCTATAACCATTGTGACCGCCATGGTTTCACCCAAAGCACGGCCAAGACCAAGAATCACAGCTCCAATAATTCCAGAAGTTCCCGTTTTTAAAACTGCTAATTTGAGCATTTCCCAGCGAGTTGCTCCCAACCCTAAAGCTGCCTCTCGGTGTGAAACAGGAATCGCTTTAAAAACCTCTCTCGTCATTGCCGAAATTGTTGGTGTAATCATAATGGCTAATAAGACACCCGCACAAAGCATTCCCACTCCAAGTGGGGGCCCCTGAAAAAGCGGAAACCAACCAAAGTAATCGAGTAATACCGGTTGTACATAGGTTCTCAAAAGAGGAGCTAAAACAAAAAGTCCCCAAAGCCCATAAACAATACTTGGAATCGCCGCCAGCATCTCAATTAAAAAACCAAGGGGTCTTGCTAACCACGATGGAGCTAATTCATTGAGAAAAAGAGCCACTCCTACGCTCACTGGAACCGCAAACGCAACCGCCAAAAGTGATGAAATCACTGTTCCATAGATAAATGACAAAACACCAAACTCTTGGGTCCAAGAGTTCCACTCCGCTGAGGTAAAAAATGTCCACCCTAATGTTGAAAATGCCGGCCATGACATTTTTAAAATCAAACCTACCATTGCCAACAATAGAAAAACAATCCCCCAAGAGGCTCCCTTTAAAAGGTAGTAAAACACTTTGTCACCAAAGTGCACATCACGTTTTTTTAATGGAAGAGAGATCTCTTCTGAGATCTCTCTTGTGAAAAATAGTTTTTCAACCAATTCTGTTACCATTCGCCTTCCCTAATTCGGCGTTTCGGGCCCAAATTGTCACTCTTCAATTTTAATTGTCGCAATAGTTTTGTTCACTTTTGCAATTAAAGAGTCCGGTAGTGGTGAGTAATGCAGAGGTGATGCCAACTTTTGCCCTGGCCCCATTGCCCATTTTAAAAACTTCACAATTTCCTTGCCTTTTTTGGAATCCATTTTTTGATGAATCAATAAATAGGTAAATGCTGATATTGGATACGCTCCTTTTCCGTCAGAGTTTGTAATAGACACCCTGTAATCAGCAGGCATTTTTGCCAATGCCCCTGCCGCGGCTTTCGAAACAGCACCGGTACTTGGAAGAATAAATTCCCCAGCTTTATTCTTAACAAGAGCCATTTGAAGGTTATTTGCCATTGCATATGTCATCTCAACATATCCAATCGCTCCTGGGTTATTGCGGATTAGACCTGTTACACCTTCATTTCCTTTTCCACCCAAACCTGTTGGCCACTTAATATCTTTTCCTTTCCCGTATTTCTTGCCCCACTCTGCGCTCACATTAGCAAGGTAGTCTGTAAATACAGAAGTTGTTCCTGATCCGTCAGATCGATGGGCCACAATAATGTATTGCCCTTTTGGAAACTTCACTTTGGGGTTAAGTTTTAAGATTTTTTCGTCATCCCACTTTTTAATTTTTCCAGCAAAAATATCAACAACCACTTCTGCCGTAAGTTGAATATTTTCTTTCACACCTGGAATATTGTAAGTCACGGCAACAGCACCCAAAGTTGTTGGGATATGAAGAATCGGCGTTTGCGATTTTGCCAACTCCTCATCTTTCATTGGAGCATCCGATGCACCAAAATCTGTTGTACCAGCTAAAAACTGACGAATTCCACCGCCACTTCCAATAGATTGGTAGTTAATTTTTACTGATTTTTCAACATTCGTATATTCAGAAAACCATTTTGAATAAAGAGGATATGGAAATGAGGCTCCCGCACCATTAATTAATAAATCACTTCCCATTGCGGATACTGATACTGCCAAAAGAGCATTTAAAAGCAAAAATCTTAAAGACTTCATACTGTGATCTTCCTTTACCTAAAATTGACGTTTTTTAACTCCCTTCCAACATATAACTTTTAAAAGCTCTTGATTGTCAGAGTTCTGTTAAACATCAACCAGATACTGCGCAAAAAATACCCAATTTTTAGATTTTTAAGAGTATTTTTCATGGTTCTCATATTTAAAAAATGTTATGACGCTCACATGACTCATTTAAGTGTAAATGTAAATAAAATTGCCACACTGAGAAATGCACGAGGACACGATCTTCCTAATGTTGTTCAAGTTTCTCGTGATATCATTCAATTTGGAGCTGATGGTATTACAGTACACCCTCGGCCTGATGAACGACATATTAAAAAAAACGACGTCTATGAACTCCTTGAGTTGATGAATGAGGAAAAAGATAAAAATCCAAAACTAGAATTTAATATTGAAGGCTATCCTTCAGAGGATTTTTTAGAACTTATTGATCGCGTAAGACCCGATCAATGCACTCTCGTGCCTGATCCACCACATGTCATCACAAGCAATGCTGGCTGGAGTCTTGTGGAACGAAAAGCGGATTTAAAAAAAATATTGCAACTCTTGCGTGATATTCAAGTGCGATCTTCTCTTTTTATGGATCCGGTCGATAACTCTCCAAAACAGTTTGAAGCTTTGAGAGAATTAAACCCTGATCGCATCGAACTTTACACTGAAGCCTTTGCTAAATCCTATGAAATTGGATATCTTGAAAAAACAATGTATGGATATAAGGATTTAGCGCGTGCAGCTACGCTCTCTGGAATTGGCATCAATGCCGGACATGATCTTAATCAAAAAAATCTAAAAACTTTACTGACTGAGATTCCAAAAATTCTTGAAGTTTCTATTGGCCACGCTCTCATTTGTGAGGCCTTATACCAAGGACTCTCACAAACAATTGCTTCTTACAAAAATATTATTTGTGACTGTCATGGCTCTTAAAAGATATCAACTTCCAGCTTTTACAGATAATTATATTTATATATTAGAAGACTCAATCACAGGAGAGTTTGCTGTCATCGACCATGGTGAA
>JAGRAB010000192.1 GCA_020435085.1 Bdellovibrionales bacterium
ATAAAATGGCAGATCAAATTAGTGATGCCATTCTTGATGCCTTGTTAGCTCAAGATCCTAAAAGTCGTGTTGCTTGTGAGACCATGATTTCTACAGGCTTTGTTACCGTTGCTGGTGAAATTACCACAAAAGCCTATGTGGAGATGCCCGAAATTATCAGAGAGACTGTTAAAAATATTGGTTATGATAGCAGTGACAAGGGTTTTGATTACCAATCGTGTGCCGTTTTTACGTCTATCGATCGTCAGTCTCCTGATATTGCGATGGGAGTCGATGACTCTACAACAAAAGCCCAAGGGGCTGGTGACCAAGGGATTATGTTTGGCTATGCCGTGAATGAAACACCAGAGTATATGCCAATGACAATTGCTTACTCGCATCAGCTGGTAAAAGAATTGGCTCGTATGAGAAAAAGTGGAAAAGCCAACTTTCTTCGCCCCGATAGTAAAAGTCAGGTGACCATTGAGTATAAAGATGGAAAAGCCGCGCGTATTGATGCTGTCGTTTTATCCACGCAACATTCACCAGATGTGACTCAAGACCAAGTTCAAGCATTTGTACTTGAAGAACTCTTTCAAAAAGTACTTCCCAAAAACATGTTAGATGCAAATACAAAGTTTCATGTGAATCCAACGGGTCGTTTTGTGATCGGTGGTCCTCAAGGGGATTGCGGGCTCACTGGTCGAAAAATTATTGTTGATACTTATGGTGGTCATGGAGCCCATGGTGGTGGTGCATTCTCTGGAAAAGATCCTTCAAAAGTAGACCGTTCAGCCGCCTATGCTGCTCGTCATGTGGCAAAAAATATTGTGGCGGCAGGCCTTGCTGAAAAATGTCTTGTGCAATTGGCCTATGCCATTGGCGTGGCTGAGCCTGTTTCTGTGATGGTCAATGATTACGGCACATCCAGTATTGATTCTGAAGTTTTAAGCAAAGCTGTACGACAAGTTTGGAATTTAACGCCACGTGGAATTGTTGAGCAATTTGACCTCTTAAAACCGCGTTACCTGAAAACAGCCGCTTACGGTCACTTTGGGCGTGATGAAGCTGAATTCACTTGGGAAAAATTAGACTGCATCGATCAAATTAAGGACGCGGTGAAAACCTTAAAATAGCGAGTGCTTAAGTACCTATTGCAACCTATGGCAATATATATTAACAAGTCTCTATGGGAAAAAAGGTTGCAACAACAGTTTATATCACTGAAGAACAGCAGAGTTTGTTAAAAGAGCTCAACGAGCGATCAAAAGTTCCAATTGCTGAATATATTCGCCAAGGCATTGATCTTGTTATTCACAAATATTCTGAATTGCTACCTGGGCAAATGGCTCTTCCTCTAGGACAAAAATCTCCAGAAAATTCATCACAAGAAATTTCGCAAGTTTAGGATAATAAAAAATAAAATGCAGCCAGAAAACATACGTAATTTTTCAATTATTGCCCATATCGATCACGGAAAATCCACCCTCGCGGATTGCTTACTGCAAAAAACAGGCACTCTTTCTGAGCGGGAGAAAAAAAATCAGTTTCTCGACAATATGGAGCTAGAAAGAGAGCGAGGTATAACCATTAAAGCCCAGACTGTTCGGTTGAATTACAAGGCAAAGAATGGTCAAGAATACCAACTCAATTTGATTGATACTCCAGGGCATGTGGATTTCTCTTATGAAGTTTCTCGAAGTTTGGCAGCTTGTGAGGGGGCAATCTTGGTTGTTGATGCTGCTCAAGGAGTCGAAGCCCAAACCTTGGCTAACGTTTACTTAGCTTTAGAGAACGACTTAGAAATTATTATCGTATTGAATAAAATTGATTTGCCAGCAGCTGATCCTGAAGGTGTTTTACAACAAATTGAAGAAGCAATTGGTTTAGATACTGAGGGTGCTATTTTTGCTTCAGCAAAAGAAATGAGAGGCATTGAAGATATTCTTGAAGCTGTTGTTGAAAAAATTCCTTCTCCAAAGGCAGATCGCTCTTTACCACTACGAGCCCTTGTTTTTGATAGTTGGTTTGATCCTTATCAGGGTGTTGTTTCTCTTGTGCGAGTGATGGATGGAAAAATCAAAAAAGGCGATCGCATTAAGTTTATGGCGACCGATCGAGATTATGAAGCTTTAAAGCTGGGTGTTTTTTCTCCTTTTGCGCGTAATTTGGATGAGCTTCAAGCCGGTGAAGTGGGATTTATTATTTCAGGTATTAAAGACATTCGAGATGTGAAAGTAGGGGATACCGTGACCTTTGCAAAACAAGGAGCCACTGTCCCATTAGAGGGGTTTCAGCGTTTAAAACCAATGGTTTTCTCTGGAATTTTTCCAGTGGAAACTCCTGATTTTGAAGATCTTAAAGAGGCTCTTGAAAAATTAGTACTCAATGATTCAAGTCTTACTTATGAGCCAGAAACTTCGGCAGCACTTGGCTTTGGTTTTCGATGTGGTTTCTTAGGTCTTCTTCATATGGAGATTGTTCAGGAACGATTAGAGAGAGAGTTTGGTTTAAATCTCATTACTACAGCACCATCTGTGGTTTACAAAGTTCATACTACCGATGGTGAAGTGAGAGAGTTGGAGAATCCAGCGCAACTACCAGATCCTGCAAAAATCGATCATCTCGAAGAACCAATGGTCAAATTGGCTCTTCATACACCCTCGGAGTTTGTCGGAAGTATTCTCAAGCTTTGTGAAGAAAAACGAGGTGTGCAGATCAAAATGGAGTATATGTCCAATGATCGAGTGATTATTGAATACCGTTTACCATTGAATGAAATGGTGATGGATTTTTATGATCGGTTAAAATCCATTTCAAAAGGTTATGCTTCGATGGAGTATGAGTTAGCAGGTTATGAAACTTCAAACTTGGTTAAGCTGGATATTCTTCTCAATGGTGATCCTGTTGATGCTCTTTCGGTGATCGTTCACCGATCAAAAGCAGAGTCGAGAGGGCGTAACTTAGCATCAAAATTAAAAGAACTCATCCCAAGACAACAATATCAAATTGCTATTCAAGCGGCGATCGGTTCAAAAGTCATTGCTCGTGAAACTCTTGGTGCTCTTCGAAAAGATGTAACGGCAAAATGTTACGGTGGAGATATCACACGAAAAAGAAAGTTATTAGAAAAACAAAAAGAAGGCAAAAAACGCATGAAATCTATTGGAAAAGTCGACATTCCTCAAGAGGCGTTTTTGGCTATTCTTAAGGTGGATGATTAATGCAAAAAGAAAAAAAGCGATTTTGGAGTGAGGGGGCTGGGTCATTTGCCATAGCTATTGGCATTGCCCTTATCATCCGATGGGCTTTTATGGAAGCTTATGTCATCCCTTCAGGAAGTATGCTGCCGACTCTTCTTATTAACGATCATATATTTGTGAATAAAGTTGTTTATGGAATCCGAGTTCCTTTTACAACTGATTGGTTTGCAGAATTCGCGCATCCACAGCGAGGAGATGTTATTGTTTTTCGCTATCCTTCGGATCCAAACCTTTATTATATCAAGCGAGTGATTGGTATTCCAGAGGACGAAGTTTTGTATGAAAATGAAAATCTATACGTCAATCAACAGCTTGTTGAGCGGGAAGTTCCAGTAGGCCCTTTAAAAGCCGAGTGGGACTGGCTTTCGGATGCAGATTTTGTGGGCGAAATTGGTGCGAATGGCTTAAATAATTATACACACTGGCAGGAGTCATTAGGCGGCAAAAAATATAGTGTTCTTTTACGTCGAGATGGATCAAAGCAATTGGAGTTTGGTCCATACCAGGTTCCTCCTCGTCATTATTTTGTCATGGGAGACAATCGTGATAACTCTCAAGATAGTCGTTTTTGGGCTTCAGATGCCGTTTCTGCCCATGGATTTATTCAGTTTAAAAGAAAAGATACAAGGTCTAATGAGTTTATTACTATTCCTGAAGGAACCATTGTTGGAACTCAAGAGGTAATGGGGCGGAGTTATCGGTATAAAACCACTCAAGAGGCAAAGCTCACGGGTTCTTCGGTACCAGTTTCTGTTATGGCATTAGAGGCGGGCCCACAAAGTCATGCAGAACCTCATAAAGTTGAAGTGATTGAAACAGAGGCTTTAAAAGAAGTTCTCATTGTAACAAATGAACTTCCTATTGTGGGAGGGAAAGATTACCGGTTTGTACCAAGAGAATATGTTGTGGGCCGAGCCATGTTTGTATGGTTATCTTGTGAAGATAAGCTCCCTTTGTTCACTTTTTTATGTAATCCGTTGACATTACGGTGGGGAAGGTTCTTTCATGATATTAACTAGAAGCAACATTAAAGGTGTCATCTTTTTCGTTGGCTTCGCCCTCAGCTTGTGCTGACGTACTAAAAAAGTACGCCTCCGCGCCTCAGGCTTGCCGCCTCAAACCTGACACCTTTAATATTGCTTCAAATATATTATATGTTCAATCAGTAAACGAGGCAGTTTAAATAATGAGCAAAAAAAAACAGGGATTCTTAAGTAGTTTTTCTTCATTCATGATGGCCGTTTTGGCAATTTTGGCTTTTCGATGGTTGTTATTTGAGCCATATGTCATTCCATCGGGGAGTATGCGTCCTACACTTTTAGTTCATGACCATATCCTTGTTAATAAGTTTGCTTATGGAGTCCGAGTTCCATTTATGAAACAGTGGATTTTTAAACGTGACAATCCAAAGCGTGGTGACATTGTTGTTTTTCGAGCCGTCAACCAAAGTTACTTTATGGTGAAAAGAGTGGTTGGTGAACCGGGAGATAAAATTGAATATTTAACAGATGGAACGCTGATTATTAATGGTAAAGAAATTGTTCGACGAGACATGGGGCCAGGGTTGGAGCCTAAAAACCAAGATCCATATTACCACGTAGATGAGCTGGGAATTGGCGGGCCTTTTGAGCAATTTACTTTTTATGAAGAAACCAATGAAAATGCCAAATATCGTACGCTGCAATTATTGGGATTTCCTCGAGATCACTTTCAAATTGATGTTCCAGAAGATCACCTCTTTATGATGGGAGATAATCGTGATAACTCTGCTGACTCTCGTGTTTGGGGACCACTTCCCATTGACCATGTTTTGGGTCAAGCCATGTTTGTTTGGTTGAGTTGCGATCACACGTTGTCGCTATTGCCATTTTTGTGTAATCCCTTGGAGTTACGCTGGGATCGATTTTTCCACAGTGTCGATTAATGTTCAAATTCCCATCAGGTTTATTTTTTAAAATTTATACCCTCGTGCGAGCCTATGCCGAGGGAATTATCCTTACTATTTTATTTGCTATTATTTTAAGAGTCTTCGTGGTGACTCCCTATCGAATTCCGAATAACCTAATGGCCCCTAATCTTATTATTGGTGACTTTATTTTAGCTTATCGCCTGCCCTATGGCATTCGAGTCCCTTTCACTCACATTAAACTTGGAGAAAAGCTTCCCCACCGGGGAGACTTAGTGGTTTTTCCTTGCCCGAAGACAAAGTCAATAACGTGCTTAAGAAGAGTGGTGGGGCTTCCTGGTGATCGGCTTGAAATCCGTGGGGAGCGACTTTTTATTAATGGTCAGCAGGCTGATTATGAGCTGATAGAAAAAAATGAATTGGGTGTACACTTTAAAGAAACTATTGAAGATCACCAATATGAGATATTTATTCGAGGGAATGAGGGACATGTTCAGTTTGGCCCAGTGATTGTAGGTCCTCAGTCTGTTTTTTTACTTTCCGATCATAGAGATTTGGGGGAAGACTCCCGAAGCTGGGGAGGAGTTCATGTGCAAGAAATTGAAGCACGGGTGGCCTTTATCTGGCTTTCTTTAGATTGGCTCACAGAGTCTAGGTTGCAAAGCTCAGGCCCTGCTCTGCGCTGGGAAAGGCTTTTTCAATCCCCACATTGACTCCCTGAAAACGATTCTATATATTGACCGACAATGTCAATCGTCGGTCATTCTTTTTTGAGTTCAAATGATATTTCCGTAGAAGATATAAATAAAATCTTTACTCGAGCCTCTTTGTTTAAAAGAGAATACGAATCTAAAGGTCGAATTGATCATCTAGTGAATCAAGGTTCACTTGGGCAAAAAGTTATCACACTTATTTTTTCAGAGCCATCAACAAGAACACGTACAAGTTTTCAAATGGCAGCACTCCGCCTTGGTTTGAGAGTTGTGTCTCTTGATAACATGGCTGTGTCGAGTATGAAAAAGGGTGAAACCATTGCAGACACTCTTCGTAATGTAGCTGCAATGTGGCCAGATATTATAGTGGCACGATTCAATGACGATATAGAAAGCTATGATGTTGTTAAAAACTCCAAAATTCCAGTCATCAATGCTGGGATTGGAACCCATGAACATCCGACACAAGCACTTTTAGACGCTTTTACGATTTTAGATTCTCGTGGCCAAATTGAAGGTGAAAAAGTCCTTATTGTTGGTGATGTCCTCCATAGTCGGGTAGCCAACTCTAATCTCATCTTATTAAGAAAATTAGGGGCAGAAATTGCTTATTGTGCCCCTATTGAATTTCAACCAAAAAATGATGATTGGGCAGATGTTCGGCAGTTTCCTGATCGAGATGAAGCTGTGAAATGGGCCTCTGTCATTATGGGCTTAAGAATTCAAAAAGAACGTCATATGGGAGCTGCGGGAAGTATTGCACTCACTGTTGCGGCCTATCGAGATAAATATCGTATTGGTGGAGACCAGCTGAATCACTTTCAGCAAGATGGCATTTTACTTCACCCAGGGCCCGTCAATCGAGGGGTCGAATTTTCTAATTATGTTTTGAGTGACTCTCGTTGCAAAGTATTAAATCAGGTGACAAACGGAGTTTTTGTTCGAGCGTCACTTCTCTCTTTCACTCTAGGCCTTGAGGTAAAGGAAGCGTGAATCCAACAGGGTATTTAGTTTTAGAAACCGGTCAGATTTTTTCTGGCCGTTGGAGAGGTGGGCGCGAGTCTGCGGGTGAGGTTGTTTTTAACACAGGCCATAGTGGTTACGAAGAAATGGCCACAGATCCCTCCTATTTTTCACAAATTTTAGTGACCACTGCAACCATGCAAGGAAACTATGGAGAAAATGACAAAGAGTGGGAGTCCGAAAAAATTTGGATTCGAGGGTTTATTTGCTTAGAAATGCAAGAAAGCTCTCGAGATCATTCTTGGCTTGATAAACTGACGTCTCACAAAGTTCCAGTTCTCTCAGATATTGATACCCGAAATCTTGTTATTACATTGCGTGAACAAGGAACAACATGGGGAGCTATTATACAAGCCTCGAGTGAAAAAGAGGCCTTTCAAAAAGCAAAAGCACTCATTCAAGAAGAAAAAACTCAAGATAAAGACTGGGTTTCTCAAGTGACTTGCAGTCAATCTTATATTCTGGAAGGTCATCGTACTTCAGGACCAAAAGTGGCCGTGATGGACTTTGGCTGTAAAAAAAATACGCTTCGTGAGCTACAGTACCGTTGTTCAGAAGTTCGAGTTTATCCAAGTAAGACTTCGGCAAAAGAGATTCTCAGTCAAAAACCTGATGGTGTCTTGTTATCCAATGGCCCAGGAGACCCTGAAGATGTTCAGATGGCGGCAGAAACCGTTAAATCCCTTTTGGGTCAAACTTTTGTATTTGGAATTTGCATGGGGCATCAGATTTTAGCAAGAGCGTTGGGACTTAAAACCTATCGCTTAAAGTTTGGGCATCGAGGGAGTAATCATCCTATAAAAGATCTCATCTTGAATAAAATTTATATGACAAGCCAAAATCATGGCTATGCTGTGGAGAGTTCAAATTTAGGTCAAGATATTGAGGTGACTCACTGGAACTTGAATGACAATACGGTTTCGGGGATACAGAATAAGAAAGCAAAATGTTTAAGTGTACAATTTCACCCAGAAAGTCGTCCTGGCCCACATGATGCTGAGACGCTTTTTGATTATTTTATAAAGCAAGTGCAATGATAACCGCAGACGTTATAGACAATTTATTAAAGTATTTCACTCAAGAAAGATATAAGAGTGAAGTAGAGGCAGCAAAACGTGAGTTTGCTGAGCACGCGGGTAATTTTGATCAAAATGCTGATGATTTCGAAATGAAAATGGCTCAATTTGCTGATTGGTACTTGTTCACTCGCCCTCATTCCGAAAAAAACACTCCGCCTCTTCATTTTATTGAGGAAACTGAAATTGAATTATCTAACTTTGAAAAAGAAAAAGTGGATGGAATAAAAAATTCTCGTCATGGCATTTTTGAGTATATAAAAACTAAAGGTGACGATATTTATATTAAAGACCTTTTTCTTAATGAGAAGCTGATGATTAAAGGCTCTCAAATATCTCTCGGATTTACAAAAGAAGAGCTTTTTGAATCAAGATTAATTCCCAATGGTGAAAGTTTTGAGTTTGGGCCAGCTTTTTGCTTTCATCCTGCAGCTGCCACAAAGTACATTTTAAAAGAAATTAAACTTGTACGTAAGCTGAAGGATGCCGAAGCAAAGAAAGCTCAAAAAGAAGCATTAATTATTAAATTAAGTCGAATGAAATATAAACTGCAGCAATATAAACACGTCAAAATTACTGATATTTATTCGAATAATCCAAAGCTGAAAGTATAGATCAATGCCAAAAAGAGAAGATATAAAGCGAGTCGTGATTTTAGGATCAGGTCCTATTGTCATTGGGCAGGCCTGCGAATTTGATTATTCGGGAACTCAAGCATGTAAAGCTCTTATGAAAGAGGGGCTTGAAGTTATTCTTATTAATTCAAATCCTGCCACGATTATGACAGACCCTGAGTTGGCAACGCGGGTCTATATTGAACCACTCAAGCTTTCTTTTGTGAAACGAATCCTAGAAAAAGAAAAACCTGACGCTATTATTCCCACATTAGGTGGGCAAACAGCATTGAATCTTGCACTTGAGTTGCATAAAGACGGTATCCTTGAGCAGTTAGGTATAAAACTTTTAGGAGCAAACCCTGAAGTCATTAAAAAAGCAGAAGATCGAGAACTGTTTCGAGATGTCCTTGACTCTGTTGGTGCGAAATATCCAAAAAGTGAAATGGTAAAAACTTATGAACAAGGACTTACTGTTGCTGACAAATTTGGTTTACCAATCATTTTACGGCCTAATTATACGCTTGGTGGTGGTGGTGGTGGAATCGCCTATTCACTTGAAGAGTATCAATCGCTTTTAGTAACAGCACTGCATGAAAGTCCTACTTCTGAAGTTTTGGTTGAAGAAAGTATTTTAGGTTGGAAGGAATTTGAATTAGAAGTGATGCGCGACAAAGCCGGCACGTTTGTTGTGATTTGTTCGATTGAAAATTTAGACCCTTGTGGTGTTCATACTGGAGATTCTATCACTGTAGCACCTCAACAAACACTTTCAGATTATGAATACCAGGCCATGCGTGATGAGGCGGGAAAGATTATTAATGCGGTGGGTGTTGAAACGGGGGGGGCCAATATTCAATTTGCTGTCAATCCCGCTACAGGTGAGCGGCTTGTGATTGAAATGAACCCAAGAGTCTCTCGATCTTCGGCCTTGGCGAGCAAAGCAACAGGATTCCCTATTGCAAAAATTGCGGCCCTATTAGCAATTGGATATGAGTTGGAAGAGCTAAAAAATGATATCACTCAAACCACGCCATCTTGTTATGAACCAGCACTTGATTATGTGGTAACAAAAATCCCTCGTTTTGCCTTTGAAAAATTTCATGGTGTTCAAGATATTCTT
>JAGRAB010000193.1 GCA_020435085.1 Bdellovibrionales bacterium
TTGGTCTGGAGCTAAGAAAGTTGTGGAAGTTGGAACGTTGTTTGGCTACTCGACGCTTTGGATGGCGCGGGGTCTAGGAGAAGAGGGTCACATCATTACTTTAGAGAAAGATCCAGAACGTCACGAAGCTGCGAAAAATCACTTCAAAGCCATTCCCGAAGAAAAAAAAGTGAGTTTTCTTTGTGGAGATGCAGAGAATTTATTAAAAGAAATTTCTTCTCAAGGACCATTTGATTTCGTATTCATTGATGCCAATAAGGGAGCTTATTTAAAATATCTCGATTGGGCTGAAGAAAATGTGCAGCCAGGTGGGTTTATCGTTGGGGACAATACTTTTTTATTTGGTGGGGTCTACTCTGACCAGAAAAATAAGCGATGGGGCAAGGCTCAAGTACAAGCGATGAAAGATTTTAATCATCGTTTGTCAGACACGACAAAATATCAATCTTGTTTGATACCCACTTTAGAGGGTATGACTGTGGCTCGACTTAAGAAGTGAGCGTTAGGGTTAACGACTTTTGTCGGGTAAGAGAAATCCGAAAGACTTTTATATTGAAATGAAAATCCATTTTCCGATAAGTGAGTATGTATTTTCATTTTCTCTTTGCCATATTATTGGGAGGCAGCAATCATTCTTGGGCCGAGTATGCTGAGTTTGACCCCTCTGATTGTCTCAATAGGCTGAGTGCTATTCCGCAAATAAAATCCCAGTTTGCCATTGATGCTTGCCATTTTCTCAAAATGAAAAATGTTCGCTTTAACGTCGTGACGATCAAAAAAAATGGGAATTGTGAAAATACGGTTTTCTTAAATGGAGAGGATCACTCCTCTCACCCCTCACAACGAGTGGCAGGATATATTTTGGGAAAGAGCTTTCCGGTGAGGCTTGGCGAAGGGGCTTGGGACATGGGGCGAATCAAGGGTCAAAAAACGGTGAATCAAGTTATGAAAAGCTATAAGTTAAGTGATGTAAGTGTGGAAGATGCGTATCGAGAGTGGCAAGATTTATTAAAAAAATACAATGGCAATATTCCAAAAGACATTCCTGTTCACCGTGGTTCGCCCGCAAGAGATATTTGGTCAGATCCAGCGATTCGAATTGGAGTGAAATCTAATGGTCAGACGACGGGAGAACTTTATTTTGGAGACAAAAATGAAAGATCAAAAGAGTGGATTCGATTTCTAGAAAATACAGATACAATTAATCATGTTGGAAGGAACTCATGTAGTTATTATCAGACAGATGATATGAATGATGGAAGTATTGGACCAATTGAATATCTCCACGCACTTAAAGGTTTTATTGGAAAGCCTGGATTTCCGGCGGTTTCTATTTCAGCAGAATTTGGCGAACTAGATAATTATTCGACATTTGATTGTTCAGATTTTCGCAGTAAAGAGTGTGAAGCTTATAAAATGACCGCACGTAATAAAAGGTTTGCTCGAAATGTTAAAAAAATCATTGATGAAATGCCCTGTGGAGTTCCGATGTCATTAACGGTGGGGAGTGCTCATCTTTCGGGAATTACTGAAGAGTTAAAACAGTATGGGTTTGGCGAGGCTGACTCTGCATTATCGCAGTACTCTTATCCCAACACCTCTGAAGCTTCAGCCCCTTAAAAATAAAAGTAGTTCGAATACTTGAGGGACCTCTTCTAAGTATGCCAAATATCAGTTCTGCTTCTAGGCAGTCAGGCGGTTGATTTGTCGAGGTTTTTGCCAGGGGTCGCAAAAAGTGCCTTTTAAGGGCTGCGGATAGCTTTTTTGATAAATTCTAGCGACTTACAGCCTCTACATCCATATGATTTGGCACTCCGATTGCTCTTAAGCTTCAATATGGAGAATCTATCGTTGCTCAAATTATTTGTATTACTCATACCCCTATTCGTGGGTTTGCGTGGGTGGGCAACGCCGCCGTCATGTAAAGGTCTTATTGACAAGGTGGCACCTATTTATTTGGAGTCTCAGTCACCATTATTTAACTCAGTATTAGAGCGGCCATTAGATTATCTTGGTAAGTCTTTTGATGGAAAAAGGGTTAATGGTCCTTTTACGATTCTCGCTAAAAAGGACATGTCTCATCTTGTTCAAGTGGCAGCAAAAAATATCGAAGTTTTATCTGAAAATAGATATTTGAGAAAAAAAATATTTGGCAATACACGCTCAAATACGCGCTATCAGACGCCAGTTTTTCAAGTTGAAAACCAATTATTGAGTGAAATTCAACAAGACCTTCAGACGATGGATGGCGTGTTTGTTGAAGTCGGTGTGGATATTTTTGTGACGGAAGAAAATGAAGTGTTTGTGATGTACTCGACATCGAATGATCGAGCCGGAGTTCGCGGTGAGATAGACACGTATTTGGAAGCTTTAGAATCAGAAGTTCTTAAGGGGAAAAAAATTGTAAAAGCATTTTTACTTCACACTCATCCAGTGAACCTTTTGCCGTCTCCCGAGGATGAAGAGTATTTTCAAATCAATATGGCATCTATACTGAAAGAACATCCTGATTTTGATTTCAGTCAGTGGCAGATGCTCACCACAATGGATACGCAGCCGGTATTTCACTCGGTTTCTTTAAAAGATTGGGAAAAGGAGTCAGCCAATGCCTCATTTTTTTAAAAAGAAAAATTTTGTAAAGAGAGTTGTGAGATATGGCATTGTATGGGCCTTTGGAGCCATTATTCTCGTGGGCTTTATGCCTGAATATAGCTACGCCTTTGAGAGCGACAATAGTCAGGTTCAACAGTGTATTCAAGATATTTGTGGAGCAGACACTTCAGTTGCACAAAGTGCAAGTGGGGACGGGCCACTACAAAAGATTATTCCACAAAATATTAAAGAGGATTTCGAAACTCAAGTGACGCCTATACTTTCGGAGATTGTCGATCAAGATCTAAAAACCGCTCAAATGACTTTAGATTTTTGGAAAGAGTTAAAAGCGGAAAAATCTTTACCGCCATTAACAGATAACCAAAAAATTCTTCTGTTCTTTAATTTATTTGTGCGTTTGGATTGGGACGGGCTTTCGAACGCATACGAATATGATGAAAATCAAAATTTAAATTTAAATCGAAATAAGGCTTTGCCACTGCTTTCAAGCTTTACAGCTGAAAAGGCAGAATTAATTATCAAAATATTTAATGCCTGGTATGGCGATGATAAAATTAAAAGGGCGAACTCCTTAGATGGAAAGACTTTCGAGCAAGCCATACGGTTTTTGGCGGGAGGCAAAGAGTATTTACCATGGTTTGTTGACAGACTTCTTGAGAAAAATAAAGTCATTGAACAGGCATTTGGAATGTATTTAGTTGATGCCACAGACTTAAAGATTTTGGAAAAAATAAAAAAGGATACCCAACTAACTCCATATGAAAAAACTACTTTTCTAAGGGTCACTGCTAAAATCTTGCGAGTGAACACTTTAGCGGCAATGGAACATCCTGTTCGAAATTTTATTTTACAGTTTTCGTTGAGCTGGAATGATTTGTTTGAAAATAAAAAATTGGATGAAGAGATAAAAACCATTGAGAGTCAAATAGTCAAAAAGAAAAACACTATAAAATCCGAAGCGGTGGAATTTTGTCATAAAAAGGCCTACAGTTTTATTGCTTCTTCTCCATCGGCGTTGCGCGTTCGACAAATGGAAAAATTGACTCAGCAAGTTTTGAAATCGGCACAGGAGGTTTTGCCAAAGTACTTTTTAGGTCAGACTCTTGAAACAGCTCAAAACTCTTTAAAAGAAATTACCTTTCATTTTCCTGACAATTATGGAACTGCAATAGATAAACTTCAGACTTACATAAAAAGCAAGAACTCATCTTTAAGAGGAAAAGTGGAATATTTTGAAAAAGGAGATTTTGATTTAAAAATAAAACTTCTATTGATAAGCCTTATTAATAGAAGTTCTGATGAAGACGATCTTGTTGAAATGATACTTCCCGATACCTTTAAAACTTGTAATAGTCTACAGCCGCCAAGCCTCTCAGACTCAGCAATTCCAACGAGCCCTCCATCTATTGATATGAGTTGGCAATCGACAATGTGGCCTGGGTATGGGGCAAATATTTTAGCTCATGAAATCGGTCATGTAATCTATCATGCCACTAATGATGGAGAGGCACTCACTTCAGTTCGACAATGTAATAAAGATCAACACTCACAAATTTATGGAAACCAAGCCATCAATGATGGACGGCATGACGATGAAGACTGGGCTGATACGTTTTCTCTGTCTGTGCAAAAACATTTGGATCCAAAGGGTTTTGTGAGAAATAAGAATTTTGCCTGCCTTCTTTTGCCGGTGAGTGAAAAAACGAAAAATCCTATCGATAATGTGAGCCTGGTTGAGGACTTAACGGAGTCCCATTCCTCAAGTCTATTTCGTCTTTTAAAAATAGAGAGCGAAACAAGGGGTCTGCCAGCTTCGTGCAAGAGTCTCCCACAGTTGCAAGGCAAAGATTTAAAATCTTGTAGTCAATAGATGCTAGTTTTTCTGCGGCCAGTAGTTTTGCCAGTCTTCACGAGGCTGTTGACCTTGTTGCTGAAGCGTTTGCACAGCCTGACCACTGACTTTTACTTGTTCAACAGCAGTCATTGCGAGCACACGGCCGCAAGCTTCAGCCACAGATTGTGCATCAATGCCATGGTATTTATAAATATCAGATGGGCGACCACAGCGAGAGTGTTTTCTCACACCAAGGGCTTCATGTTTGACACCAATAATAGAGCCGAGGTTATCAAGAAGTCCAATCTCACCATCAGCAACACTCACGATTGGCACACGACGACCACTTAAAGTTGCTGCTTCAGCGGGTTGTAGTGCTCCATTCATTGTGGGCAATAAGTAGAGGTCACTGTTGATGCCGAGTGTTTGCGTGAGGTGGTAGTAACCATTTTCGTAAGCCAGGTTGCCAACAAGTAAATCAGGGCTTGTGACCATGAAGACGTTGGCATAAATACCTTTTTCAAGAAGTTGCTCAGAAGCTTTTATGGCTTCTGTACCCAATGAGCCTAAGGCAAATATATTAACGACATTATCTCCAGGCTCATATCCAGCATAACCACGGTAATCAATGAGTCGATAAGCACCAGCAAGAACTTCAGATTTAATGGCGTTCATCATTTCGTCTTCACTGAGAGCTTCTACAGAAGACTCATCAATAGCACCATCAAGTGCATGGCCTTTAGGATGCAATTTTTGAGTGTCCTCTAACTGGGTTTTAAATCGCCGTTGAGTTTTTAATAGCCTGAGAAAATCTTTTTGTTCCGCGCCACGCGTGACGCCACGAATATGCACACCATTTCTGCCTTCATTGTCGTTGGTAATATGTCTTTTAATAGCGTCGCAAAGAATCCAATCGAGTTCTTGGCAAAAGAAAGGTTCCCAAACGATTTGATTGGGAATTTGAAAGTCAGACTTCCATCCATGCTGAGCCCCTTCGGGACTGAGAGTAACCCCAGCTGGTGTTCCCACCATAATAAACGAAGACTTCCAATAAAGGTTATAGAAAAATTGATCAAGGGCTCGTTTCACAAAGAAGTCGTAGACGGTCATGAGTGGCAACAGCGGAATTCCAAGAAGGTCGCGGAGTTTTCCGTAGGAACCCATGCAAGACATCGTATTAGCTTCGACAATTTCAAAACGTAAAAAACGATCATTGTCTTCTTGCCCGGGAACAAGATCAGGAGTTTTTGTATCTTTCACTCCAAATTCAGCTTCAATATCCTCAACAACGGGCATTCCAAAAATTTTTCCGTCCATCGATGGGTTTAAGTTAGTGCTGGTTCCAACATCGGGAGCCATAGATACGATCATCTCAGATGGCATTTTCCACGATTTTTCATCAGTGGAGAGGGGCTTTTGTTTTTCAGCTAACTTTTTTTCATCAAGAGGAGTGTTTGCGATACGTGTCAGTTTTGCAGTTAACTGGCCGAGCATCCACTGTGTATGAGGATAGCTGGCCATTTTTAAATTAATATTTAAAGAGTCTTCTGGAGAGCCAAATTCTTCGTACTGTTTTAAAAAATATTTTTGGTTTTTTTCTTTAATCTCATTTTGTTTCAGAATTTCTTTATAAAGAGACTCGCCTCGGGCTTTTAAAAACTGGCCTTCAGGAGTTTTCGTATCGAAACGAGCAAAAAGTACCTCATCAGAAATCCCTTGTTTTTCACGGAGAGATTGCATTTCGTCGGCATCCGGAAGTGAGTTATGGTTGCCAGGCTCGGCGGCCATTTTTAAACCCCACCCTTTAATAGTATGAGCAATAATCACAGTGGGGCGATCTGTAGTTTGTTTACTTTGTTCCATTGCCTCAACAAGGGCTTCAAAGTCGTGTCCACCGAGATCATGAATGGCATCGTAGAGATCTTGATCGCTCACAGTATTAAGAAATTCTTCGAGATCTTGGTGTTTTTTTAAGTCACGACGAATTTCTTTGGCATCCTTAAGCTGGAGCAATACTTGAAATTCATAATCATCAAGTTCTTCTTCAAGCAACTCTTGAAAACGTTTTCCACCTTTGCCAGAAAAAAGTTTTTTACGAAGTTTTCCATGGCGAACTTCGATGACTTCCCAGCCATTGGCCTTCATTGTCCTTGCAATACGTGTGTCGTCAGTGCCAGCCATAATATTTTTATTTGTAATTCTGTGGCCATCAAGGCTTTGGCGATTGTAATCGATGATCCAAGTCAAGTTTCCAATTTGACGTTCAGCGAATTCGGGCACAGCTTCAAACAATGAGCCCTCACGAAATTCAGAATCACCAATGACACACCAAAAATGAGCATCAGGAACTTCGTAGCCATGTTTTTTTGCAAACGTATATGCATGAGCCAAGTAACCAGACATCACCGCAGGAATTCCCACCGTGCCGCTTGGAAGAAAATTATGTCGATCAGGATCATAAGCTGAATGATAACTTTGAAAAACAGGTTCGCCATCTTGTGGGAAGGCGCGGAGCCCTTGCATTGCCGTATTGCCTTCGGTCTCAGAGAGCTTCGAAAGATCCTCATTAAGAAATAAATCGAGCATAAAGTTATAAGCATGATCCGCAGGAGAGGCATGAGGTTTGTTTGCCATATGGTCAAATCCGGATTTTACTACCAAGTGAAGGGCTCCTAAAATATGAAGTGCACTGGTACTAGCAGAAACATGACCTCCCACTTTGGGGTCGCCTTTTTCTTTATTTTTACGGCGGTTAGCCATAAACACCATTTGCGCGGCCATATAATGAGCTCGCAAAGCAATGTTATTTAGTGTTTTCATGTCGAGAGCTTTTTTTGCCATCGAGATTCTCTCCTCAAGGATGTTTTCATCAAAGCTGTGAATCTAAAGGGAACTTCTTCTTGTGGCAAGTCAGTCTGATGACTTCCTTAAGAAATTCCTATTCATTTTTAAAAATCCCTCATATTTTAGTTGGTTATGGTGCTTTTGCGTATCTTTCATCCGTGTCTGGCGGCAAGCTTCTGGCCTCTAGGATAAAGTCCCACCGAATGCGAATCATTCCGTCTTTTTCGACCATTCCTTTGGGTGGGTTTGGGAAGGGAGCCGCTTGTTTAAAGGCTTTTACGGCGGCATCGTCAATGGGTTTAATTCCACTTTGAGTGATAACATCGATTCTTTTAAGTTCTCCGGCACCATCGAGAGTAATCAGTACTTGGGTGACACGATCTTTTGCAGATGCAATAGAGCGGCCTTTTCGATAAATAATTTTGACAGACTCTCGAACGTTGGGCTCCCAATACTGGCGAATTTTAGATTTGATGCGGTTGTAGTAAGAGTAATAAAGAAACTCTCTTGTGCTCAGCATTGTTTCAAGACCCTTTTCAACATCTTTCAAATAATCGTCGGTTTGTGAGGGGTCTCCCACATGTTGACTGAGATCTTGTCTTGCATCTGGTGTGACAGAGTATTGGGGAATTAAATCACTTAATTTTTTTATTTTGCTAGGGCCTTTTTTGGCCATTTTTTGGGGCTGTTGCTGAGGGACTTGTTGTTGACCGGCAACGGCTTGGCCGGGTTTTGCCGAGTTTTTAAATTCACCGGTTTTTTCTGCGCGAGTTTCTTTTTTAACAACTTGGTTGTGCTGACTTAAATACTTGCTGTCGGTGGGAATTTCGTCATTAATTTGTTTTTCTTGTTGAACAATTTGTTGCTTTTGTTGTTGTACAAGTTTTTCAGGGTCCACAAATTCGATCTCGACTGTCTCAGGTTTTTTTGACAGATCCACTGATGAAAAAATCATCAAACTTAAATACGCAGAAAAATGCACAAACAAAGAGAGAATTAAAAAAAGTGCAGCTGAATATTTTAGTTTTTTTAACATCAAAACCTCGTTTGTACCTATCGGTGGATAGAATTTTGTTTTGAAGTCATGATTTTTAAAAAAAGCACTTCTGTGGGCCTAGAAGCTGGATTACAATGATTCAATGAAATTAAATGTTTGG
This sequence comes from Bdellovibrionales bacterium, assembly GCA_020435085.1. Taxonomy (GTDB): domain Bacteria; phylum Bdellovibrionota; class Bdellovibrionia; order Bdellovibrionales; family UBA1609; genus JABSOQ01. The sequence continues at coordinate 8,449 of JAGRAB010000193.1, forward strand.
GGCCAGACAGACGTTGGTCTAAAGAGAGAAATTAACCAAGATACTGTCATGGTCGACAAGGAGCTTGGTTTATATATTGTGGCAGATGGAATGGGTGGTCACAGTGCCGGTGAAGTGGCATCTGCCATGGCTGTAGAAACCGTGCAAGAGGTGGTTCGTGAGAGGTCTCATGAACGAAAAGATCTGTCTCTGAGTATTTTAGTAGATGCTTATAAAGAAGCTTGCCGGCGAATTTATTACCGCTCAGAAAATGAAAAAGAGTTAACAGGGATGGGCACCACCATGGTGGGGTTTTGGCATCGCGATGAAAAAATTTATGTGGCGAATGTCGGAGATTCACGTCTTTATTTATTCCGAAATCCAAATATGTGGCAGTTGACTGAAGACCATTCTTTGATCCAGGAGCAGATCAAGGCTGGGGTGATTTCTGAAGAAGAGGCCCCAAATGTGGTGGGCAGAAATGTCATTACTCGGAGTATTGGTTTCGAACGAGAGGTGAATGTGGACACTTTAGAGCGGGAGCTGATGCCTGGAGATATGTATCTTTTATGTTCTGACGGATTATCTGGACTTGTCCCGGATAAAAAAATTGCCGAACTGTGTAAAAACCGCAAACCCGCTGCCATAGTGGCAGATTGTATTGCAGCCGCTCGGGAAAATGGGGGAGATGATAATATTTCTGTCATTCTCGTTCAGGTGGAAGAGATTTAAAGCTCGTTTTTGTTGACGCGTGTAGCTAAACCCTTTACTCTCCTTCCTTTGCCGAGTTAATTTTGGGGGATTCGAGAGGGATAGTGGATAAGAAGACATTCACGTTTTTAATAGCAACAAATCGTCGTGGGAAAACCCATTCCGTTACTCTAACAGCTGCTTGGCTGAAGACTTTGGTATTTTTAGGCATTATTATTACTGTTCTTGTTGGAGCCGGATTTGTTGATTATGTTGGCCTTCTTCTCGAGGCTGGAGAGAATAAACGTGTGCAGGCAGAAAACTCCACCTTAAGACGACAATTCCAAGTTGTTGAAAGTAAGCTGGAGTCATTAGAAACAGGTCTTGAGCGAGTGAATCGCTTTAGTAAAAAGCTCAAGCTGATTACTAATATTGATGATGAAGATCGATCTTTAAAACTCTCAGTGAGTACAAATGATATTCCTGATGAGTATTCTTCTGAAGGTTCTGGCGATATGGACTTTCAACAGCGAGAACCTTCAGCGGCCTTTTTAAAGAAGGATAGTGTATTTATGGAAAACCCTCCTTTGGATGAAGGGCACGGCGAACTGAGTATTGAGGTTCGACGTGATTATGCCACACTTTCCGTTCGCATAGACCGAGCCGTGAAAGAGGCACAATTAAGAGAGCAAGGTATCTTACAACTTTATGAATCGCTTTCAGAGCGACAGAGTTTATTGGCAGCAACTCCAAGTATTAAACCGGCTCGTGGTTGGTTTACCTCACGGTTTGGTTATCGGGTGGATCCATTTACGGGCAAGCCCATGATGCATGCCGGGCTTGATATTGCTGCTCCTCCAGGAACTCCTGTTTATGCACCTGCCGATGGCGTTGTATCATTTGTCGGGTATGAATCGGGTTACGGAAAACTCGTTTCGATTGATCATGGTTATGGTGTTGTCACGCGGTTTGCGCATAACTCCAGACTCTTGGTAGAAAAAGGCCAAAAGGTGTCTCGCCGAGATGTGATTTCTACGGTGGGAAGCACCGGCCGATCTTCAGGCCCTCACGTTCACTACGAAGTGCGCGTTCACGGCGTTCCCGTCGATCCTCGTAATTACATATTGGATGAATGATTTTTTCTCGAAGTCGTGAAGCGGACTTTGGGCATGGGAAAATGGTCATGATTTTGCTCTCCTTTAATTTTAAATATTCATTCGACCTAAGTTCTTGCTCTTCAGGCTTGTAGTAGCATTGGATTATTGACCGTCTAAGATCTACCGACTTATAATGAGAAGCATGAAATTTCTTTTAATATTCTATACCCTTCTATCATTACCTTTTTCATCTCTTGCTTCTGACTGTGATGTAAAACTGGTCAAACAAATTGAGAGTAAGTTAAACCTTGGCAAAAAAATTATGATTTTAGCATGGTCTGAAGAGGGGAAATGTGAAGATTATGATGAAACTTGTGGAGACTGGGCAAGTTACCTTAATGAATTCGCTGTAAAACAAGGAAAAATGCTCGAGGTTATAAAAGTTCCAGCTAAAGATTGGGCAAAAGTGATAAGCATTAAATACAGCAAAATTCCTGAGCACTCAGCAATTTTCATAAAAAAAGGAAAAACCACTTACTTTTATAGTGGACCTATTTTAGAGGCGCAAACTTATACCACTATTTTAAACTCTTGGGCTGGAAAGCCTTTAAAAGATGTAGACGACTCACTTAAAAAGATAGATTTAAACTTTTGTAAGTAGAAGATTCGTATATTACTTTTCCAAAACGCCTCTCTATTAGAACGCTGAACTATCAGAAAAATTCAAGCAGATTGAGATTTTTCAAAAGCTCCAAGTCTAAGTTCAAACGCAGCGAGAAAGTCACTGACTGTCTGATAGGTCGGATTTTTAAGTTGATTCCATTTTTGCCGACTTCCT
>JAGRAB010000194.1 GCA_020435085.1 Bdellovibrionales bacterium
AATCCATTGGCAAAATAGTTATGGGAGTTAAATAATGAAAGATAAAATATATAGCACTTTGCAATTAGGAAAAATAGAACTAAAAAATCGCTTTGTGATGGCCCCAATGACGCGATCAAGATCCACTCAACCTGGCGATATTCCAAACGACCTGATGGCTGAATACTATGGGCAAAGAGCCACATACCCCTGTCTTATTATTACAGAGGCGACGCAAATATCCTCTCAAGGCAAAGGTTATTCTTATACCCCAGGAATCTTCACAAAAGATCAAATTGAGGGATGGAAAAAGGTCACAAGAGCTGTTCACGACAAAGGTGGGAAAATATTTTTGCAACTTTGGCATGTAGGAAGGATGTCCCACGAAAGTTTACACGAAAATGGGGAAACTGTGGGACCTTCAGCTATTAGTCCCAATGCCCAGGTATGGATCGTTGGTGCAGATGGTGTTGGAAAGATGGTCGATTGTCCGATTCCAAGAGAGCTTACAAGAGAAGAAATCAAAGAAATCATTAACGATTTTAGAGTGGGAGCTAAGAACGCCATCGAAGCCGGGTTTGATGGTGTAGAAATTCATGGTGCCAATGGTTATCTTATAGACCAATTTTTGCGTCGTACTTCTAATCACAGACAAGATGAATATGGTGGAGATATTGAAAATAGAATTCGTTTTGCCATTGAAGTTGCAAAAGCTGTGGCTGATGAAGTTGGAGCCCATCGTACAGGTATTCGATTAGCACCCTTTATTAAGCAACGTGGGATGGACGATGATGAGTCTGTTGAAACTATTTTAAAACTCTCCAAAGAGCTGAGCAGCCTTGGTTTAGTTTATATTCACCTTGCTGAAGCCGATTGGGACGACGCCCCTCAAGTGGATTCTGATTTTCGTTACAAGCTTCGTGAAGTTTATAACGGAAAAATTATCGTGGCCGGAAACTATACGGTAGAAAAAGGAGAATCTTTATTAGAGTCCAATCTTGTTGATTTGATTGCTTTTGGTCGTCCTTTTATTGCTAACCCAGATTTTCCATTGAGAATAAAAAATAACTGGCCTCTCGCTGATTTTGACCCAAAAACTCTATTTGGTGGGAATAAAGATGGATATACCACTTACAAACCTTACTCGGAGGAATCAAAATGAAAAAAATAATAACAGTATTGATGATGGCATTATGGGTTTCGGCCTGTTCGACTATGAAAAAGAAAATCATTCTTCCAAAGGACAATATATGTGGGTGCTTTGTTGATGGTCGCTTTAGTCTTTGGCTCTTGTCTCATTGAGAATTGGGAGTGGGCAGCGTTTCAGATGATTTATGCTCTTTTTTATTTTGTGCTTGCATACAATCTAGAATTTAATAAGTTCTCACTCGATAGGAGATTAAGATGATTCAAGCAATAGACCATATAGTAATGACTGTAGAAAATATTGAAGAGACAGTTCATTTTTACACAACCGTACTAGGAATGGAAAAACAAGTTTTCGGAGAAGGGCGAATAGCTCTTGTTTTTGGGCAGCAAAAAATCAATCTCCATGAATATAAAAAAGAATTTGAGCCAAAGGCAGATCACCCCCTTCCAGGCAGCCTTGACCTATGTTTCATTTCTAATAAATCCTTACATCAAGTTATTGATATTTTAAGAAAATACAATATTGATATTATTGAAGGACCTGTTGAACGAACTGGAGCTGTTGGAAAAATAAGTTCAATCTACTTAAGAGATCCTTCTCAAAATTTAATAGAAATTTCTAACTATATTTAAAAATCAGGCCGAGTTTTTTAACCTTCTTTTTCTACTCGCTTCACTGGTTCTCGTACAATAAGTTCTTATTTCATTTTGGTTGTGGAGTTTAAGTATTTCATTACATAGATCTTTATACTCAGGTATTTTGACATTTTTCAGATATTTCAATTTCTAAGGTTATATGGCCTATAGAGTATTTTTTTTGCAGCAAACTTCT
>JAGRAB010000195.1 GCA_020435085.1 Bdellovibrionales bacterium
GGGTATTGTTGATGAAGTGATCGGTATTCAAAAGTCAGATCGAAAATCTTATAAAAAAGCAATAAATCAGCTAAGGAATCAAACAATAGATATTATTTTTTGCCCGCATAAAAGTTTTCGAACAGCTTTGTTTGTATCTTCCTTAAAGGTAAGAAAAACAAAAGTGGGATCTTATCGGTTGTGGAATTTTTGGGCCTTTCAAAAACGAGTATTATATCCATCTCATTTGCCAGATGCTCTTAGACAATTGTCATTGTTGAGAGAGGTCTCAGAATCTTTTCGTTTAAAATTCGATAAAGAAGTCGGACAAGGCCAATGGAACAATACTGAAAATAAAAGTGAAAATATTGATTTTACAGGAAAAAAAATTCCATCTTTTTTAAAGATGGCATGGCCGTCTGAAAGTAAGAGCGAAATTCTTTCGTCGGCGGATAAAGAAACAGTTGTTTTGGTGCCGGGAAGTGTGTGGAATACTAAGCGTTGGACCCTTGAAGGGTATCAAACTCTTGCAAAACGTTTTGTGAGTGAGGGGTGGAATGTTCTTCTTATGGGTAGTAAAGAAGAGCATGAACTCTGCGAACAAGTGAGAAAAATTTCCCCCAAAATTGTTAATATTGCTGGACAGACAACCTTTAAAGAAAGTTTAGGTCTCCTTCAAAAAGCAAACTTATTGATCTCGAATGATAGTGGCTCTATGCATTTAGGAGCTATAGCAGATATTCCGACGGTTGCCATTTTTGGCCCAACAACGTTGGAAATTGGTTATCGTCCTTGGAGTGATAAAGCGATTGTTATGCAAAAAGATTTAGAGTGTCGCCCTTGTGGAAAGCATGGTCATAAAGAGTGTCCGATAGGAACTCATGCCTGTATGAAAAATATTTCTTCTGACGAAGTTTATGAGGTTGCAAAAAAACTATACCAATTCCAAAAAATAATTCCCTAGATTTCAAGAGGTTTCATAAGGAGTATGAGAATATGGTATGTAACACAGCCCTACTCTTCTGAAAGATCCCTCACATTAATCATGTATTTTTTAATTTTTCTGAGTAGTGTGTTTTTGGGAATATTAGCAAAAGCCACGGTTTTATTAATACGCCCACCATTTGCTTTCAGTGCTTGAATAATAAACTCTTTTTCTGTTTCTTCTTTGAATCGGTCAAAATCAAGGGGGCCAGAGTAATGAGTTGGAAAATCAATTTCTATATTTGATCCATCGGCCTTTTTAATGCCATCAGGAATACTTTGTAAGGAAATATTTTCAGATTTCTCTAAAATAAAAGCACGTTCAATAACGTTTTCTAATTCTCGGATATTTCCTGGCCATTGATATTTTTTTAATTGATCAAGGGCATCGGGATCGACTCCTTGAATGCTTCGATGATGAGTTTTATTAAAACGACGTATAAAATACTGTGCAAGCCCTTCCATATCTTCAATTCGCTCACGAAGTGGAGGCATAAATATAGGCATTACGTTGAGCCTATAAAATAAATCTTCGCGAAATTCACCATCTTCAATCATTTTTTCTAAATTGCGATTTGTTGCTGCAATAATTCGTGCATTTGTTTTAACTTCGCGATTAGAGCCTACAGGCACAAATTTTCTTTCTTGTAAAACTCGAAGGAGTTTAACTTGCATATCTGTTTTTAACTCGCCAATCTCATCTAAAAAAATAGTCCCTTTGTTGGCTAATTGAAACTTACCAATTTTTCTCTCATGGGCTCCTGTAAAAGCACCTTTTTCATGGCCAAAAAGTTCACTCTCCATCAGAGATTCAGGAATGGCTCCGCAGTTAATAGCAACAAACTCACCATGTTTTCTTGGGGAATTTAAATGAATGGCATTAGCGACAAGTTCTTTTCCTGTCCCATTTTCACCACGAACAAGCACGGTTGTTTCTACTTGTGAGAGTTTACGAATTAATTCATAAACCTCGTTCATTTTTGTAGAAGAACCCACAAATTCGGTTTCAATATCCTCATCCATAACAGGAAGCGAAAGAGCAAGGCTATCAACGGCTTCACGAGCATTCATTGCCTTCTTAATCATTTCAGAAAGTTTTTCTGGTTGAACGGGTTTTTCGACATAATCATAAGCTCCAACCTTAATTGCTTGGACAGCATCCTCAAGGTTTGCATGAGCGGTCATAATTAAAATAAAAACTTTTGGGTCATGTTGTTTAATTTTTTCTAAAGCTTCGAGACCATCGACCTCAGGCATGCGAACATCCATGATGATGAGATCATAGGCTCCAGTGAGTGATTTTTCGATAGCTGTTTTTCCGTTATCGGCTTCTTCAATATGGAACTGATATTCGGGGACTGAAGAAGAAAGCACATGGGCCACGGTTTTTCGCAGTTCAGCCTCATCATCGACGATTAAAACTTTTAATGTTTCACTCATACTCCAACTCCTATATGTCCAGTGGCTCCAAGAGATTTTTCATCAGATATTGGTAGGCGAAAGCCGATTTTGGTGCCAAAGCCTTTTTTACTCTCTAAGAACACTTTTCCTCCATGCAATTCAATAAAATATTTCACAAGGTATAAACCAATTCCAGATCCTTTTGTTTGTAATTCATGGTCTTTCCCTCGAAAAAACTTTTGAAAGACTTTTTGTTGTTCACCTTCGTCAATACCATTGCCAGTATCTTTGACCCAAAAAATCACCTCATCGTCAACTTCTTGGGAGCGAATTTCAATACGTCCATTCTCGGGGGTGTACTTTACAGCATTTTCAACTAAGTTCAAGATCACTTCGTGGATCAAGATACTATCAATTTCAATAGAAAAAATAGGTTCTAAATTTTTATGAATTTCTAAATATTTCTCTTTTGCTAAAGGCATTACTTGCTCAATGACGGCATCGGCAATTTCATTAATATCAGCGGCATCTTTATTAAGGCGAAAATCTTTCGATTCAATGCGGCTGACTCTCAATATAGACTGAATATAGCGGTGAAGCTCAGAGCTTTCTTTGCGGAGTGCTAACAGCCCTTCTTCAGTTTCATTGCCCTTATTTTGAGTCATCAGTCGATCACAAATGGCTTGAATTTTTGCAATGGGAGTTTTTAAATCATGAGAAATCAAGCTCACAAAATTATGCTTTAACTGCTCCACTTCGTAGAGATATTTTTTTTCTTGTTGGAGTCGCCAATTCACGTTTTCTTTTTGCGTGAGTTGGTAACCAAGGAAAAGAATATAAGTAAAGCTGAGCATGGCTAAAGGCGGAAGAATAGGAATCCAAATATAAAAAGTATCAAAAATCCAAAGCGAGAGGGCACTCAGACCAGTTCCAAGCCAAAAAAGAAAAATCAATGCCGCCGATTGTGGGTAAGAAAATAACAACCAAATGCCTATACATAAAATAAATGCAAGATAGAGGATATTGAGGAGGTCGGGAAGCTCAGAGATCCATCGATCATGCAAAAAGCTATCGATGCTATTGGCCAAGACTTCAGCTGCAGCCATTTGTCCCAGAGGGGTGTCAATGAGTTGCGAGCTTAAATCTCTTGAGCCAATAATAACAACTTTGTCTTTAAGAACTTGGTCTAAATCAC
>JAGRAB010000196.1 GCA_020435085.1 Bdellovibrionales bacterium
TCGGCCTCTTGATGAAGAATGAGTGCCAACTCATCAAAGAGCTCCTCCACATTCATTTTTTTTCCCCCAATGACTAATAGACTTTGAACGACTTTTTTTAAAATCTTCAAATCTGAGTCAATACTTTTTGCAACTCCAGGGTATTGAATCTTAAGAGCGATTTGCTGATTCTTATAATGCGCCAAGTGCACTTGACCAATAGAGGCCGCAGCGTAAGCTTGAGTGTCAACATCTTGCAAGCTTCCATAAAATTCTGGCTTTAAATCTTCTCGCAAAATTTCATCGAGCTCTTGAAAATTGATTGGATCGGCCTTTCCTTGAAGTTTTGATAAAATCTCTATAACCTCAGGAGGCAAAAGATCACTACTATCGAGACTCAACAATTGCCCTGCCTTCATTGCTGCGCCTTTCAGCTGAGATAAATTTTCTGTTAAAATTTGAGCTTGTTTGATTCGTGTTGCTAATAACTCTGGAGCAAGATCCTCAATGCGATTCTTGAGTTTTGATTTTACTTTGTGACCAAGCTCACTTTGGGCAAGTTTTGCGGCCATACCAATCAATTTTGATGAGCGTCCTAAAATTGATTTTTTCAATGAAAGCTCCTCTTTTTACAAAATGTAATATATCTTGTTTTCTCAAGAGGAGAAAGTCCAGTGAGTCAAAATACAAATCTAACAGACTATGTAATTACTATTCGCGAACATCACCTTGATACGTTTGGCCACGTCAATAATGCCACTTACCTGGAGCTTCTTGAAGAAGCCCGCTGGGAGCTTATTACACAGCGTGGGTATGGTTTAGCAAAAATACAAAAAGACTTAAAAGGGCCTGTTATTTTAGAAGTTCAATTAAAATTTTTAAAAGAACTTCGATTGCGTCAAAAAGTGAGAATCACAACAGAGGTTCTCGATTATAAAGGAAAGATCGGTCATATGAAGCAACAAATGATTCATGAAGACGGAAAACTTGCCGCTGAAGCGATTTTTGTTTTTGGTCTTTTTGATCTTGCCAAGAGAGCATTAATTGACCCCACTCCCGAATGGAATTTTGCCATTGGACTCAGTGACTCTCTTTAAATAACAATGGGTCTATTGAACAAATAATGTGGCTGTGTCTTTATTGCCGACAAAATCAAAAGCTTGAATTTGAATCTTACCAGAAAAACCTTTTGGAATTTCAAACCGATAAAAAAATTGAGACTCTGTCGAACCAGAGATTTTCATCGGATAATTGATATCCCCAATACAAAATGCTGTTTGGTAGATTTCTCGAATATCATAACTCATGTTTTTTAACGAATATGAAAAATCATATTCAACTGTCGAATATTTTTCAAAATTCACTTTTATCTTTGTTAAAGCTTGAGGAATACTGTTGCCCGAAATCATATCTGAGGCTTTAACAACTAACTCGTGGGTCTCCTTGGGAATAACCCCCTCCTTAATAATTGTAAAATACTGATAACGAGGTCCCATCGCGCCACAGCTTTTCTCTGTATTTGCATAAAATAGTTTCAATTGGGGTGGGTCTTTATCGATCACCGGTTCAGAAACAACAAAGGGATTTAACAGATCTCCTTCAGGAGAATAAACGTTGTAATGAATATGATTATACTCCACCCCAAAAACCTCTGTTTCAAATGGAATAACAAACCCAATAATATCTCCGGCCTCGACCCTTTGATGCTGACGAATTTGACTCTCTATTTTTTTTGGTAAGTTATGAGGGTTTATGTGATGAAACTCAAAGCGATACCCATCATCAGTCACAATAGACACTTCAAAATATTTATCTCCCCAAAAGGGAGGTTCTTTCATAACAAGAGCCTCTTCGTAGGGAATCAGCCGTTTTTTTGAATGGCCATTGGGAAAGTCATCATAAATGTAATAGCCTGCTGCAATTTGACCTGAAACAGGGGCTGTCACTGGGCTATCGGCTGCTGCCACAATGTCTTGCCCACCATGAAAGTATCTGGCTCCAAGGTTTTGATGTTGTCCAAGGTTTGGCCCAAACTGATAGGGCCATTGGTTGAGTACCACAGGCCAAGAGAGACTATGAGGCTCAGAGGCCTTTGCTAAAGAGCCTAAAGCGAA
>JAGRAB010000197.1:0-1752 GCA_020435085.1 Bdellovibrionales bacterium
AAGGATCAATAGAAATCGCAGCTGCTTCAAAATGCTTTAGAACGCCCTGTTTACTTTTTAAAAAGTAAACAAAAATCTCAATTGCCGAAAAAAAACGCAAGGAAAACATTTAAATAAAATTAAAATCAAGATAAAATTAATAAAAAAATTCAGGGTGAAAATTCATTATTACAAATTAGTTGTCTCTGATTTCAAATAGATAACAATCTTGAAATAATAGACACTAACTTAACATTTTCTTTAAAAAAAATTCTGACATATGCCTTAATTGTATTTTCAAAAAGAGACTTGTTAAAATTTATGACTACCGGACTGCACAGTTCCCTATACTCAACAACTTTCGACTCTGCGACTTTTTTCGCCATTAGCACGCTCTACAAATCCTTTATGCCAACAAGTGGGTTGGCAGTGACATCCCTGATCAATGCCCTTTCGATCCAAGCTATAGAGTGCTTAGAGACCACCTCACAAAAAACTGCCCAAGTGATTGTAGGGCTCGTTTTAGGGACTTGCCTCATCAACCTTCTTGCAAAACCCCTTGTCAAAGGCATCGCTATCAACCCATTTGCTACGGTGTAACTCGCTGGAATTCATCTTATCATTAAAACAACAGCCTATGCCGCCTATCAGTTGACACTCAATCACTATGAAAAATGGAGATATGGGACATTTAATTCGTTTGATGATTTGAAAAATCTCACGCCCACTCAAGTTGGAAAATCAAAAGCCTATTTTGAAAAACACCCCTCCATTTGGAATAAATACTCTTTCAAACTGCAAGCTGCGCTCAACCTCCTTTATTGATGAAGTAGACACGAGCAAAGCCCTCACACTTTACGTCGACCTTCCCGCTCTGTACAGTCATCCTACAAAAACAGTTCCCCCTGCCCAAGAAATCAGTGAATCCCTTCCAACCCCTCATGAAATTCCAAAAGTGGAATCAGCTTCGTATCGTCAGTGGTTTCCCCTCCCAATCATTGGAACCTTTGTACTATGGATTTTTTGCGCCCCAAAGAAAAAAACTGCAGTAACATCTATTAATCCCCCCGCAGATGAATTTTTGAAAGATTCATCTGATCTTCCTCTAGACATAGAACAACTTACTTGGGATAAAGATAAAGCTGCTGCGATCACGCTTGATACCAAATATGCTAAGATCATGCCTCCAAAAGCTCTTGCAACAACAAAAGCAACGGTCAACTTTAGCACCGGCAATTCTAGTGATAAAAAAGGCATTTCTAAGATGCTCAACACACTTAGGTACTTAGCACAAAATAGATGACGAACTATAGCTAAGGCTGTCACTTTCGTTGCCCTAGAGCTCATTGAAAACCATTATGGGGAAGCTAAATCAATTCACTTTAATGCCACAACAAAGGACAACAAAGTCCTGCTCGAAATCGACACAATAATTCTTGACACGGTGCATAAAGTAAAAGTTGTTTTTGACTCACTTGAGAAGCTCGATGAGCTCGATCCTAGCTCCTTCGATGTAAGTTGATATTTTACTATGAAACAAATCTCTCTTCCACCTATAATTTTTCCCGGAATTAAGGGGATTTTATGTTAATTTCTAGCTCGCTTCTCGATGGGGTAATGCTTTGTGGAGGAACATATTGTTTAAGCAAAACTTCATGGATTCATTCACTGCAACACCCACTTAACCCTTCGGGACTTGCCCTTTCAGCTGCCTCAAATACTCTTGTTCTTGCCGCCACTTCTCACCGCTCTGAAATCGAAAAAGCAGCAGCA
>JAGRAB010000197.1:1976-2130 GCA_020435085.1 Bdellovibrionales bacterium
CAAAGCCGAGCTTGAACGCTCCATGGTTGAAAAATGGGATAGTTTCAATCTCAATATGCAAGCAGCATTTAACGTGATGCTTGTTGAAAATGGCCAAGCTCCTCTCCCTTTTACCAACTACACTCGCGTCGCCCTTCTTTCTGAAAAAGAGCTC
>JAGRAB010000198.1 GCA_020435085.1 Bdellovibrionales bacterium
AATGAAAGCGTGTCACGAATTCCCCCCAGAATTGACTTTTAAAGGGTAAGAATTAGCGGAAACTCATCATGAAAGATAGTTGAGAGTGAGTTTTGTAGAATTTATAATTGTAATGTTCCTGTGGCAGTTTTTTCCATATAAAACATCATAGTAACAAAAAAGTGTTACTATGATTATAATTATGAGTTGTCTCTCAATAGATATAAGTTATGTAGAGGGGATTAGTTGCTAAATGCTTCAGCTCCAATGGACTGAAATCCACCATTATCTCCACATGGGTTTGAAGATTCACTGGCAGGTCGGACGAGCAGTTGCATAGCAATTTGATATCTTGGTCCTTGAAAGTATTGAACGCGTAAGTTTTTGCTTTCGTCATTACTAAAAGTCACCATGGAACTGGCGCATTTCCATGTAGGGGCATGAACACCGTCATGATTAATAATTACGTTTCCATCAATAGTGATTCTCATTCCATCATCTGAGAGAGTGGCAAATTGATAGGAGCCGTCTGGTAAGTGAATCTTACCCGTCAAGTCTAAGTGAAACCACTCAAAGAGCTCGTTACCATCTTCGCGACGAACAATCTCACCACTTGGGATGTGAAATCCTGAGCTCCATGGTCTTGGTGTGACATCAAAAGTTGTCATCACAATATTCACGGGCACTAAAATACCGTACTGGCTATAGTCATCAATTTTGGCATTGTTTAAATCGCCATGAAACAAAGACGCATGACTATCAGTGAGATAATATAAATTTCCGACAAGTCCTTGATCGGGCTGTTGATAACAAGAAGCTTGCGGATCGAGGGGATTACAAACATCCACAGTCGTATCACGAGAGTCTGTGTTATTATTTGAAGCTCCTGTATTTTCAGGGGTGTCCGTTATATTTGTTGTATCTGTATTACTGCCTTTTGCACTTTCCGCAGAGGTTTCAAAATTTACTTTTGAGCAATTTTGGAAAATAAAAAAAGTACTAATGACAATGGCATTGAATGCAAAAATTGCGAGATAGCGAGTTTTCACGATGCCCTCCTTAAAGTTGGTGCATACTTAACTTAATACGTAGCAAAATCAAGTCTCATCAAATCCATTGAGAGGCATACTGGTATTTAAAAATTCATTATTTATTATACACTGATCAGAAGATCGGCGTCTCATTTTAAGACAATGGTTTAGACCTTTGGGCAGAAGATGAGGGAAGGACTCAGCCTTAAAACTCATAGATGGCAGCAATTGCTCCCTCGAGCCATTGGTTGTCGCGGCCATTTTCGCCGACATTGAGAGTAAAATAATCGGCGGTGGCTTTGAGAGAGAGAAATTCATCGATTTGGGTTTTATAACCAAGAGATGTTTTGGAAAGTTCAGAGTCATTGCCACTGTAGCCGCTCATATAAGAGTTGGTGCGATCATTTCTGAGCCACTCTAAGCGAATGGCCCAAGAGCCTTGATCCATATCAAAGAGAGGAAGATCAAACATCACACCGTAGGTGCCTTTCGTGTCGGCGGTTTGACCTTCATGAAGAACTTTTCTGTTGTCGGGATGTACATAGATGGCATTCAAAGCAAAGACATCTTCAAGGCCCCATTGAACATCAACCAAAGCCCCTTGTTCATACTCATAAAGACGGCCATTGACAGAATACTTTCCCTTTCTTTGATTAAAGAGAACTCCAACTTTGGCAAACATATTGTCTTCTTTGTATTGAAGCTGTACCCCTTGTTCGAGTTCTTTCTGAATACTTTGTTTTCCTGTTTGATTGGAATTGCCTAAAAACAAAGACGCTTTATAACGGTGAGAATAAATTCGTGTGAGTAAAAAACCTGTGTTGGTATTTGGTGTGACGTTGTAGACAATTCCCAAATTACGATAATGAATGGTGTTAGTATCATTGCCTTCATATCCCCAAAGGGTGTCAAACTGACCAACTGTCCATTCCCAATCGGAGCCAACGTGTGAAGAAATATAGGCTTGTGCACGTTCTGTGGCTAAGTCTAAATTATTATTGTTTTCTGGATTTGTTCGCGTTTGATGAAAAGGAATATCAATATGCATTCGGTGTTGACCATGTCGATGTTGAAACTCAAAAGCCCCTTGGTAAACAGAAAAGCTGAGACCTGGTTCTCCTTGGAGAAAGACATTGTCTTGTACTTCAATCAGACCATGGCCCGCTTGAGCTTGAACATCAAGGTAGCCATTGACGGTGGTGTCTGCACTGGCCTGGCAAAATGAAGAAAATAAGATGATAACAACAGGGACAAATGTTTTCAATTTTAAGCCTCAAGTTTTTGCCGGATGGCTGATGGGATACTGATTTTTTTTAAAGTAGAGGCATCAATAAATACATGAACTGTTTGAATTTGAGTGCAAAGCTGTCCTTCGTGAGTAAAAAGCTGAGTCGCAAAAGTTACGGAGGACTCACTCATGGATGCAGTATCAACAGTTCCTTTGTAGGTATTCCCTTGAAGGAGAGGTTTTTTATAATCGGCCTCGGCATGAACAAGTGGGACTCCATAGTTTTTGGCATGAAACCACTCAGACCAGTCGATATCTTTAGAACGAATAAAGTCTTCAATAAGTCGATGGGCTATCTTAAAGTAATTAGCAAATAAGACAATTCCCGCAGGGTCGCAATCATCAAAATAAATTTGTACTTGTTTTTCAAAGCTCACTTATTAACTCCAGAGATTTCATGAAGAACTTTTCTTCGAGCGACCAGTTTATCAGAAAGCTTTGCAATATTGGCGTGAGCCTTTTCAATCCGTTCTTTTGCTTTTTGCGGATCTTGCTCAAATCCGTTTTTTAAAAGATACTCAAGGTGCCCAGAAACAATCATAATCGGTGTGGCAATGTCATGAAGAAATTCTCTCTCGGCTTTGGCATTTTCAATTAATTTATCATCAGACATGTTTTACCTTTTCGTATTTTTATCTATAGGGCGATTTTTCATATTTCCAAACCGTATTTTTTATCCAGCGAGGGGTCATCCATGTAATTGTCCGTGCCAGCCTTCGGATCATTGTAAAAGACTTCATTCCATAGGGATAATGAGTGAGGAGAATTTCTTGGTCAAGAACATCAAAAAAATAATCAAGGACGATGGCCAATAAAATAATATCGTCGATGACTCCAATAATAGGAATCCAGTCTGGAATAATATCAATAGGTGAGACAATCAGGGCAAGGCAGGCCAAAACAATTTTTTTATCTCGTTCAGGAATTCTCTCATCTTGTGCGACATTTTTGATAAAATTGAACAAATTACGAAGGGTTGACATGGGGGGTACTTTAGCAGTCGTTCTTAAGGGGAGCTAGTAAGAATCGCTTGACGAATGTTGTCATGATGGTTCATTTTGGCCCCTATGCAAAAAAGTTTAAAAGACCTAAAGGTGTATAGCAATTCGGATTTTCCGACGTATCTGCCAAAGCTCAATTCGCTTTATGATGACCTATTTTCATCGGGTAAAGGGTTTCGATC
>JAGRAB010000199.1 GCA_020435085.1 Bdellovibrionales bacterium
AAGAATCCCCTTTTGTTTTTCTTACAATGGCAATAAATAAACATTTCCTGTAATAAATTTCGAGAAAAAAAAGTGAAATGAAAGTCTTTTATAGTTGTGACTATTTAGGAACAAATCAAAGGCGTTTCAGGTCCAACTTTTATCAGGATTTCATCATTTTTAGGAAGCTGAACGTCAATAGGTAACTGAAGTGTCCAGTAATCTCTGGAGAGGCCTCTTTTACCATCCCCTAAAATAAGAACCTTTTTTTCATCACCCCATTGTTTTTTGGCTTCTCTGTCAAATCGCTGCTGACTCAAAGATCGCAGTTTTTTTGCCCGCTCCATAATTTCTGACCTGGACCATTGCCCCTGCAAACGAGTGGCATAGGTGCCTTCTCTGGGTGAGTAAGGGAAAACATGCATTCGCGTCCATGGTAACTCGCTCATTCTTTGTAGAGTTTCGTTAAACATTTCGACCGTTTCTCCAGGAAAACCTGCAATAATATCCATTCCAACAAAAGCTTTAGGAAAACGGTTGTGAATTTCATTTAAGGCCCACTCGACCTCTTGATGCGAATAATTTCGCTTCATCCCTCTTAAAACATCTGACTGCGCACTTTGCAGCGATATATGAAAATGGGGACACATTTTTTCATGAGTATAAAGAGAAAAAAGTCGCTCATTGAGTTCAATGGGTTCTAAACTTGTCAGTCGAAATCGTGGCATTTTCGTTTTTTCTAAAATAGCTTCCAATAAATCTTCTAATTTTTTCCCTTCAAACTCATAGTCACCAATATGAACACCGGTCAGCACTACTTCTCGCACACCTTGTTCGTAAAGACTTTGAATTTTTTCAATAAGCTGAGGGATAGGTAAGCTTCTTGACTTTCCTCTTGCAAAGGGAATTACACAAAATGTACAAAAACTATTGCAGCCATCTTGAATTTTCAAAAAACTTCGCGTGTGCCTCGATTCTTCTCCACCACCAAGCCCAAGATCTTCTTTTTTAAAGATATTCGATTTAAAGACACGTTGTTTTAATTTGCCTTTGAACATATCACTCAATAAGGTTTCTAAATCTTGCTTGTGAGAATTAGCGACGATTAAATCCACACTGGGTAGTTCAGAAAAAGCTCCTGTATCGACTTGGGCGGCACAGCCAGTTACAACAATTTTTGAAAATGGTGACTGCGCTTTAATTTTACGAATGTGCCTGACGGCTTCTTTTGTGGCCTCTGCCGTCACCGCACATGTATTGAGAATATAAACTTTTGGATCTTTGTTTAATTTTGTTCTCTCAAACCCCAATGTTTCTAAACGCTGCTCCATAAGACCTGTATCATAGGAGTTCACCTTGCAGCCAAATGTTTTGATTTCAAAATCAATGGGTTGAGGAAATTGAGCCATTACTCGATCCACCCACCACCAACCAGTTGATTGTCTCGATAAAACACAGCAGCTTGCCCAGGTGTGATGGCTCTTTGGGGTTCTAAAAACTCAAGCTCAATATCGTCATTGATTTTTCTTAACTTAGCCTCAGCCCCTCTATGAGCAAAGCGAATTTTCACTTTTAAAACCTCACCATCTTCAACAGACCCGAGCCAACTTAAGTTTTTTACTCTTGCGCGATCTCCATAAAGATAAGACTCTTCTCCCAACCAAACATCATTATTGCTTGGATCAATCTTTAGAACATAAAGCGGCTCTGTGTAACTCACGCCCAAACCTTTTCTTTGACCATAGGTGAAATTATGAATGCCACTATGGTCACCAAGCACCTTCCCCTCTGGGTAGAGTTTTAAAACACCGGGCTGAAGCTGGCTTTTGCCAACCTGGCTTTCTATAAACTGCGAGTAACCAGACTTTCCAATAAAACAAATTCCGGTAGAATCTTTTTTTCGAGCCACTATCAAATCACGATCTTCGGCAATTTGTCTCACACTGTCTTTGTTTAAATGTCCTACTGGAAACAAAAGCTGAGGAATCACCTGAGGATTCAAGGTAAACAAAAAGTAAGTTTGATCTTTCCAATCGTCTTCACTGGTTTGAATGGCCAGGCCTTCATTTTTTAAAGATGGGACAACTTGAGCATAATGGCCTGTGGCCAAGTAGTCGCATTCAAGTTCTTTCATTTTCTGTATTAAATGATCAAATTTTAAAAAAGTATTACAATTCACACAAGGAATCGGCGTTTTTCCTTGCAAGTAAGTATTCACGAAGTCATCAATCACATGAGTTTGAAATTTCGCCTCACAGTTCATGACATAAAATGGGATATTTAATTTATCCGCCACCGCTCTCGCGTCATCCACGTCCGTACTCGAACAACAAGTGCCATTCCCTTCGGTGATGTCGCATTCATTTTTTGTGTAATCCCAAACTTGCATAGTGATGCCGACCACATCATAACCTTGATCCACAAGTAAAGCCGCCGCAACAGCACTATCCACCCCGCCACTCATGGCAACCAAAACTCGTCCTTTTTTTTCAGTATTTGTCGTCATCACTTTATCCATTGGCTTTCATTCCATGTTGAAAAGAACGAAGGCGTTTTACTGTCACTACCAATTGTTCAATAAAGAGGTCAACCTCTTCGCGAGTGGTTCCCCAACCAAGTCCTAAGCGGAGAGAACTTTGAGCTTCTTCTCTAGAAAGGCCCATAGCAATTAATACCGGACTTGGCTCAGGGCTTCCTGAACTGCATGCCGCCCCCGTGCTCACGCTAAAGCCTTTCATATCTAAATTCATCAATAAGGTTTCTCCATCCACTCCAGGTATTAAAAGACTCAAACTATTTGCTAATCGATCAACACCAGCCCCGGTGACTTCGACATCTGAAATACGTGCAAGAATTTCTTTTTCTAAGTGGTCTCGCAGTTCTGTGATCGATGCGGCACGAGAAGCCACTTCGTCCTTGTGTCGAGCCATTTCTCCAAAAGCGGCAATGGCCAAAGTGTTTTCAGTACCTGCTCGGCGGCCGCGCTCTTGAGCTCCTCCGTGAATAAGCGGTGTGAGTTGACTTCCTTTTTTACAATAAAGAGCACCTATCCCTTTGAGGGCATAAAACTTATGAGCTGAAAAACTAGCAAAATCCACATTGAGTTCTTTTAATGAAAACGGAATTTTCCCTAAGGCTTGCACCATATCACTATGCATAAGGGCCCCGTACTGATGAGCTAACTCTGTGATTTTTTGAATGGGAAACAGTGAGCCCGTCTCATTATTGGCAAACATCACGGAAACCAAGGATGTGGGTTTTTCTTTTAGAGCTTGTTCAAGTTGTTCAAGATTTATTTTTCCGTAACGACAAACAGGGATTGTAACGACATCAACCCCTTTAGAGGCCATAAACTCCATGGTCTTTAAAACAGAGGGATGCTCAACTTGACTGGTAATCATCCGAGGTCGCTCAGTTAATTGATGTGTCTTGACCAAGTGTTCATAGAGACCTTTGAGAACAAGGTTATTAGCCTCACTCCCACCGCCGGTAAAGACAATTTCTAAAGCCTGACAGTCAAACATTTCGCTTAAAGCTCTCCGCGCATCTCGAATGAGTGTTTTCGGACCACGGCCCGATTGATGAATGGAGCTGGCATTGCCCCATTGTTTCAACCATTCATTGACTTTATGAGCAACGACTTCTGCCACAGGTGTTGTGGCATTGTGATCTAAATAAATTTGATTTCCCTGTTTGAGGGTTTTTAATGGCTCTAAAATCATCAGCGCACCGTATCACAAGTCGAATTGAGGCACAAGAAAGGCTCTTTAGCAGCTTTCTATTTTTTTACCAAGACCTAAGTCTGTTTCTTCTCTCGCTGAAGTTAAGTGGCTGATTTTACACTCCGATAATAAAAACAAGATGAGTTCTAAAAAGCCTTGGGTTGACCCCTTGAATATTAAAATCAATGATTATGAAAACTGGCTCAACCAAGTGGAACCTCATCAATCCGTCACTTATTGGGCTCTTATTAAAGGAAAACTTCGCGCCAAAAATTACCTTCTCTGGGCCCGAGAACACTATCAACTTCCTGTCCTCAAAGATTCTTATTTTGCAGAAAATTGCAACCACCAACTTTGGAGCCAAATTCAATCTGTTGCGAATTGGTCCCCTGAAATGCTTCCCTTAGAACAGTGGGATGGTGTTGTCTTTATTGGCTGCGTAGAACCACCTGTCGACGTGAAATGGAGCTTTCCTGTCTCTTATGTTCTAGCTTCAGGTCGATCTTTGAAAAAACACTGGCAAGTTCTTCAAGACGGTGAAAGCCATTCTTCTGATCTTTCAAATGAACCTACAGTTGTTATGTCAGAACTCCCCATCTTAGAAAGCGAAAACTCTTCTGAACAAACGAAATCTGTTGTTATTCCCCTTATTCCTCCAGTTCCTCAATCTGTGGAAGTAGACGAGGATGCTCCTCAAATTCCTTCGTTAGATGCTCTTGCTCAAGATGAACTTCCTCAAATACCAACTCTTCCTGATGAGGAGCCCCATGGAATACCTTCTATTCCAGCGTTAGA
>JAGRAB010000200.1 GCA_020435085.1 Bdellovibrionales bacterium
ATCTTCTTCGCTTTCCAAACGATATAAATCTAAGTGATCGATTCTTATTTTTTCATTTTGATATTCATTATGAAGAGCAAAGCTGGGAGAGCTTGCTTCTGGTAAGCCATAGATTTCACCAAGACATTTAACGATTTGAGTTTTACCCACACCCATTGGACCATTAAGTAAAAGCACTTGCCTCGAAGAAAAAGTTTTTACCAATGCTTGAAGATTTTTTTTTAAGTCGTCAATATTGGCAATTTCAGTTTTCAAATCAATGTTCCCCCAGAAAGACGCCCTAATAATTGCGGTAAAAAGTCTTTAAGGTCTGAAGCCAAAAGCGTGTTGCGATCATTACCAAGCCTTACCCACTCATCAGCCAATCGACCATGAACATACACCGCAGCAGCGGTTCCTTGAAGTGTCTCTAAGCCCTGAGCTAACATACTCCCGATCATTCCTGTAAGAACATCTCCCGTTCCCGCTTTTGCCAAAGCTGAATTTCCAGAATTGACAACCATACAACGCTCTTTATAGGAGAGAATTGTCTTATACCCTTTAAGAACCACATGACACCCACAAATATTTGCAGCCAATTGAGCTGCTGCAAAACGATCTTTTTGTATCTCTTGTGAAGATATTTTTAAAATACGAGCCAACTCTCCTGAATGCGGTGTGATCACCCATGTCTCGGGCAAAGGAAATAATCCATGTTGAACACAAACAGTGATCGCATCAGCATCAATAACCACATTTTTTACTTTTTCTTTTTTTAGTTTTTTAATCCACTCTGCCGTATGTTCATTCACCCCAAAACCAGGTCCAATGGCAATACTCTGAAATTGTGAAACTTCTTTATCAAAAAGCTCACGTGACGATGCTGTTAAAACTTCAGGTGCCTCTGCTAATTTTTCATAAGGGACGCCTTCTGAAGCTAATGTCACATATCCACAACCCATACGATAAGCACTCACCGCAGATAAAACCGCAGCCCCCCAAGTTCCAGAGTGGCCAGCTAATAACAACATTCTGCCCTGATCGGATTTATTACCAGTTTCACTGCGACTTGGTAAATACCTCTTTGCCAGCTTCTCATTAAATAAAAAATGAGTGGTGGCAACCCCTCTTAAAGACTCAAATGGAAAACCAATAGGAAGAATCCTGACCTTCCCTGTATAAGTAGGTCCATCCGCAACAAAAAAACCTGGTTTCGCTAATCCAAAACTCAAAGTCATCGTCGCTCGTACTGTAGCCCCTTCGACAACACCGGTGTCGCAATGAAGACCACTCGGTGCATCCAAACTCACTACTGGAACTTTTACTGAGTTGATTTTATCTATGATCGAGAGAAAAAGCCCCTCTACAGTCCGAGAAAGTCCTATTCCAAATAATGCATCCACAATGAGAGAGCTTGATAAAAGTTGCTCTAACTTTTCAGGAGTTTCATCTAAGGAAATTATTTTTATTCCCTGAAGCTGAGCTCTTTTGAGTTGAATTTGAAATAATGAAGACGTTTTTTCAGGATTCAGTGTCGCACAAAATACCCTTAAATCGCGATGACCCGCTGAGTGTAAATGTCTTGCCGTAACAAATCCGTCAGCACCGTTGTTTCCAGGACCTGAGACAATTGCCGTCATTCCTCGTTTTAAATCTGGATAAAAAGCTTGGTCCAACTCACGAGCAGCAACAGCCCCTGCTGACTCCATTAATATTTCGCCTGAAAGGCCATAGACTTTTTGTGAAAGTTCGTCAATCTCTGCACATTGTGCAACTGTTGCTAATCTCATAATCCATTAAACCTGTTAAAAAACTTGAACATTTCCAACAGACTCCCTTCCTTAGGATACTGATAAAAAATTAACTTAATTCTTTTTGTAAATGAGAGGCCAACTCCTCAGCACATTTTCCAATAAGTCTTCGATCTTTTCCTTCAACAAGAACGCGGATGACAGGCTCTGTTCCTGAATATCGAATAAAAGTGCGTCCCTCTTTTCCTAATTTCTTTTCCACATCGCGAAGCATTTCATTAAAGCCCTTCACTTCTTCAAGAGGACGTTTATATTTGACTTTTCTATTAATCAAAACCTGAGGAATATCTTTAAATATTTTCTTTAACTGACTTAATTTTTTTCCTTTTGATTTCATCACCGCTAAAACATTAAGAGCTGCGACACAGCCATCTCCTGTTGTGGAATGATCGAGGTGAATGATATGGCCCGATTGTTCGCCCCCTAGTGAGAGGCCTTTTTTTCGCATCTCTTCAACAACATACTTGTCACCGACATCGGTTCTTACTACTTGAATTCCATGCTCATTTAAAGCCAAATCAAGACCTAGGTTACTCATTTGTGTTGCCACAATAGTGTTCTCTGGTAAAAGTCCTTCTTCATTCATGTGGAGTGCACAAACAGAGAGAATATGATCTCCATTGACGATTTCCCCTTTTTCATCGGCCATAATGACTCGATCAGCATCACCATCTAAAGAGATCCCAACATCGGCTCGATATTTTTTAACCGCCTCACAAACTTTTTCTGGAAATAAGGCCCCCACTTTATCATTAATATTAAAACCATTGGGCTGATTCCCTAAAACAATGACTTCTGCTCCAAGCTCTTCAAAAATAGCAGGTGCCACCTTGTAACTGGCTCCATTGGCACAATCGAGGACAATTCTTAACCCATCTAGAGATTGATCGAGTGGAAATGTGTTTTTTGCAAAAACAATATATCTCCCTGCCGCATCATCAATCCGTTTCGAACGACCAATCCCCTCAGAAGGTGGCAGAAATTTATTTAATTTGTTTTGACTCACAAGATGCTCAATTTCTTCTTCCATCTCAGAGGAAATTTTGAATCCATCCGCACCAAAAACTTTAATTCCATTATCATGGAAAGCATTATGAGACGCCGAGATAATAATTCCCGCATCGGCTCGCATATTTCTTGCCAAGAAGCCAATCCCAGGTGTTGGAAGTGGTCCCGTCAACTGAACAAAAACACCCATGGAGTTCAACCCTGAAGATAAAGCTTGTTCCAACATATATCCAGATAAACGCGTGTCTTTCCCAATAAGAACCATTCGCCGTTCTCTCTTATGGACTGGTGGTTGACTATTAAGAATGTGACCAATAGCTTGACCCACACGCATGACAAGATCTGGTGTCATCGGCTCTGAGTTGGCCGTTCCACGAATTCCATCTGTTCCAAATAATTTCAATATCTCAGACATTTTTTTCTTTTCCTTTATAACACAGTCTTAATCTTTGACCGGTGTAATTACGGCATTAATTTCTTTAGGGCGTAAACTCAAGAGTCGCACTCCTAAGGGAAGATTGATACCATCTTTTGTTAACCGAACCAAGTGAGATCCTGGGGCTAAACCTTCCAAGTCCAACACATAAAATATTTTTTCATTTGTAAACTTTTTAAGAGCAATCCTTGGACCTGAAACTTCTACTTGAACACGAGATGGCATTTCACTGGTTACTTGCATATTCGGGGGGACAAGAACTTGTGTTTCCACCTCTTTACTCAACGTGATATCTTTTCTTCCAAGCATTACCGCCCAAAGAACAAGAGCCACAAATAAAGACATCACTTTCAGTGAAAGGTTTTCTCCCCAACTCTGATTTCTCACTTTTGATTTTACTTGAGACTTCACCGATCGAATCAATTGGCACCTCGCCCTGGCTTAAATCTTAACTCCAAGCCCTCATAGAGCAATTTTCGAATGGCTGGATGATCGAGATCTGGCTTCAGACTTCCCGCTTCAGCGACACTGACAGATTTTTTTTCTTCACTCACAACAAGAACAAGTGCATCTGTTTCTTCTGTTAAGCCAATCGCAGCTCGGTGTCTTGTTCCTAAATTCTTATCGAGAACAGGATTTTTACTTAATGGCAAAAAACAACCGGCTGAATAAATGCGGCCCCCACGAATAATAACAGCCCCATCATGAAGAGGACTTTGAGGTTGAAAAAGTGAAAGCATTAAATCGGCATCGACATCAGCATTCAGAATGGTGCCCTCTTCAATAAAATACTCGAGGGCAATTTCTCTTTCGATAACAATAAGTGCCCCAAGACCTTTTTGAGCAAGAGCCACAGCTCCTTTTGCAATTTCTTCGACAATTTGAGTTTCTTCCACTTGCCTGGCTTCTGAAAAAAATGGGTTGCTCCCAATTTGCG
>JAGRAB010000201.1 GCA_020435085.1 Bdellovibrionales bacterium
GATGCAATATGAAGAAAGTCAATGTCAACTCAAATAGAGGTTCCTCGAATAACCTTCTTATTGTGAAGACGCTGATCCACGACTAACACAAAGAGGGTCGGATAAGTTTGACTTACAATAAAGTAAACGATTTTTTGTTTGATAAGGTGTTACTTTGTAGGCTGGCTCCGTGGGATCCCAGAGAAGTTTTTTTGATTTCTCCAAATCTCCTGTTACAAAATAAGTATAACCCAATAAATCTCGGATCAATGTGTTTTTAGGATCTTTTTTATAGGCATAATAAATATAAGGTTCTGCTTTATCTTTTTTGTCTGAACGAATCAAACAACTTCCAAGAACAGCACTCATAAGAGCATTTGTTTTATCTGCTTGATAAATGCTAATACAATGAGCTAATAACCCTGACCAACTCACCTTTAGTTTATACCCAACTTCAAATTTATCAGTATCTTGTGATGGATGGAGTTTTAAAAATTCTTTTGCTAATTGAGAAAGATTTTCTTTTCGATTGAGTGCTAAAAGGATCGTTATTTCAGCAACCTTTAGTTTTGCTATTCCTGCTTTCACTTCCTGCTTTCTCTCTTTAATAATATGCAATACTTCTTCTAATCTTAAACGGCTTGTATTTGAAGGCGCGTTTGCATGTATGAGAAGAGCCGTTTCCATCAAAAGTATAATTGCTGGAGCCCTATCTGGTGAGTATAATTGAATAGATTTTAGCAGGTATTCTTCTGCCTTTACCACATCACCTGTTAAAAGATGTTCATATGCTTTAACAACAAGAGCTTCACTTAAATGTTCATGCGTTTCAACATCCACCTCTTCTCCAGACTCATATTTAATAATTTGTTTTTGAGCTTGAGTTTCTAATAATGTCCACTTGATCGATTTTCCATTTTTATCAATACCAAGCTCTTGGTTAACCATTTTAAGAAGTTGATCTTCAGTGAGTGATGCAATTTGATCTTTTTTACTTATCTTTGCTTCACCATATTTTTGACGTAATTTAGCCTCTTGATCTTTTAAGGCTTGCTCTTGAAGTTCTCGTTTTTCTAAGTAACTTTTAACTTCCATCGCTCCCAATATGCCAATAACAAGAACCAATAAAGACATGAAAAACTTTGTAGTCCCACTAGAAAGGTAATCAGAAATTTTCACTGGTGGAGCTATATACTGATCCCTATCATCTGGGTGAAGTTGATCTTCTAATTCTTTTTCTTGTTCAGTAATAACAATTTTTCTTTTAATTCGAATTTCACTTAATAAGTTTCTCAATAGCATTAAATTTACTGATGCTTGTTGAAGCTCTTTAGCATGATTGAGTTGTTCCGAAATACCTAGAGATTTTACATTTAAATTATGAATCCCTGAAAGATCACTCCAATGAGAATCATCATCAGAGGTATTATCTTTATCTTTTGAACGAGCTTCTTCGCCTTTAGACACATGTTCAGAAACTTGATCAATCAAATTTAATATATGCTGTTCAAAAATAGGTTCATTGCAAATAGCAACCCACCCACCATCAGTTTCTGAGACTCGATGAACAATTTTTAAATCTTTTCGCATTAAACGTTCAACAATCTGATGAGTTGTAAATGGCCCTTGCTTTTGCCCGCGAATTTCTACAAGCCATTGAATTTTAGAAATATTTGTATTTTGTCGCAAAGACTTTCCTCTCAATTTTACCTATGAACTTTTCGGAGTATCTTTGAAATTATTTTAGTAAAAACAGATATTTATATTTATAAACTCGACTTTTTTATAGCTCTTTAAGGTATGTTTCAGCGACATCTGGCGAAATAATCTCATTATCAGCCAAATCCTGAACTGATTTTTTAAATGAAATCATGCCTATCTTGGCTGAAGTCTGTATGACCGTGGGAATTTGAAAGACCTTATCCTCGCGAATGAGGTTTCTTATTGCCGACGTCGCAATAAGGTATTCGATCGCAGGAACCATTCCATCATTGTGGAAAGTGGGAAGTAATGTTTGAGCAATAACGCCCACCAAGCTCTCTGAAAGCATTGTTCTCGTTTGGTTTTGTTGTTCTGAGGGGAATGACGAGACAATTCGGTGGATGGATTTTGCAGCACTGTTCGTATGGAGAGTTGCAAATACAAGATGTCCTGTTTCTGCAGCCATCATAGCTAAAGTCATTGTCTCTAGATCCCGAAGCTCTCCCACAAGAATAATATCTGGATCCTCACGAAGAGCCGCTCTTAAAGCTCTCGCAAAAGATCTTGTATGTCTCTCAAGCTCCCTCTGGTTGATGAGACAGTTGATGCCTTTATGTAAATACTCAATGGGATCTTCAATTGTAATAATATGTTTCTTTTTCGTGGTATTGATATAATGAATGAGCGACGCTAATGTTGTTGATTTTCCAGACCCCGTAGGACCCGTCACAAGAACAAGGCCTTTTGGGTGTTCCGTTAACTCTTTCAATGTCTCAGGAAGCCCCAGCTCTTTGAGTGATTTTATTTTATCTGGAATTGCTCGATAAACAGCACCTATCCCATTTTCTTGCCAAAAAGCATTGGCCCGAAATCTCCCAACTCCAGGCAACCGATAACTCCAGTCAAGTTCGAGATCTTTTTTTAGACGGTCAAAATGAGATTGTGACATTGTTTCTGAGATATATTTTAAAGCTTTTTCCGGAGTTAATGGCGCGAGGTTAAGCTTGAGCATATGAGAGTTCATCCGAAAATAAGGAGAATAACCCGTAGAAACATGAAGGTCTGAGGCCCCTTCTTTGACCATTAAATTAAATAGCTCATCCAATTTTGCCATATCTTATAATACTGATAGGTCCATAAAACAATCAATGCATTTACGCATGTGCACAATACAGCTGATATCCCAACAGGACTTTAGTCGATATTGAAACCTTGGGACTTCGTATAAGTCTATGATAGCATCATCTCACACTATGAAACGACGAATTTATTTTGTTCCAATAACAATTTTTTTGAACACACTTGTGTTTTTAGCATGGCAATTCACTGAAACAAAAAACTTTATGCCCGATCACTTTCTTATCAGTTATAATGCCCTGCTAGAAGGAAGATATTGGACTCTTCTCACTTCTGTTTATTCTCATAGCATGGGTCTTCATTTTTTTATTAATATGTATGTTCTCCATAGCTTTGGAGGATTTCTTGAGCGTTTTTTAGGAACATGGCGATTTGGATTTACTTATTTAATTTGTGGAATTATGGGATCTCTTGGTCA
>JAGRAB010000202.1 GCA_020435085.1 Bdellovibrionales bacterium
TGTTCCAAAATGTCTTTAAGATAAACGGCATCTCGAGAAGAGTTTGACGTTTCAATTCCAACAACGTCGCGACCCGGAATTGGAGCAATAATGCGTACAGATTCACTGCTCAAGGCGAGAGAAAGATCATCTGCTAAATCAACAATCTTAGAAATTTTCACATCTGCCGCTGGTTTAAACTCAAACATCGTAACCGCTGGGCCCGGCTTAATGCCAACCACTTCACCACGAACCGAAAACTGTGCGAGCTTATCCACAAGCAATTTTGACTTTGTTTTTATTTCTTTTTCATCAAGCTGTGTTCCAACTTCTGGTGGGTCTTGAAGAAGGTTGAGTTCTGGCATATTCCAATTCTCAATACGCGTTGGTGCTTTCACTCTCTTCTTTTTTGCTCGCTCACTCCCCTTTTGATGACGAACAAAGAAACCCTTGATATCTATTTTTTTATCTTCTTCAACGTTTTCGTCGTTTAAGAGCTCCTCTTCTTTTTGAATAGGCAAAAATGTTTTTGGCATTTCTTGAGTGCCCTGCCGATCTTTTAAAACAAATTTCTTAGACTCTCTCTCCATCAACGAAGTCTTTTGGAGCGACCCCACACCAGCCGTCACCGCCCTTGAAGATACGAGTCTTTGAGAAATAATGGCCATTGTTTCTGATATCACTTTGCCCACAGGAACTTCTTTAAATGTCGTAAAAATTTTTACAACCAAATTCATTGGCCATTTGAAAAGCTCTTTGAGCGGACGTTCTGTGTAAAAAACTAAAAGTACTGCCGCCATTGTCCACAAAATGACTGCGACACCAACAAAATTAAAAACTTTTGTCAGCCCCTGAGAGAGGAGGTGCCCCACAAGGCCACTCACTAGGACTTGATCCAAAAATATTTTTTCTCCCGGCTGATAGAGCCCCACAAGGCCTGCCGCCGTAAAAAGGAGTAAAAGCGACCACACAAGTCTTAGTTTTTCAAAATTTTTCAATTGTCCCGTAAACGAGAGGTGCGCCATCCGAAAACAGGCTCCTACTAAAATCCATGCGGCAATACCAAATGTTTGATAAAGCAGATCTGCCAGAAAGGAACCAAAATACCCACAATAATTTTGAGCAGTTATATT
Organism: Bdellovibrionales bacterium; assembly: GCA_020435085.1. Classification (GTDB taxonomy): domain Bacteria; phylum Bdellovibrionota; class Bdellovibrionia; order Bdellovibrionales; family UBA1609; genus JABSOQ01. The sequence goes on from JAGRAB010000202.1 coordinate 1,113, forward strand.
ATTTGCAAGGGAATTAAATGATGGGTCTGAGGGATGATAACTATATAATGCAAGGCCAATAAATACCCCAAGGGCCCCCCAAATGAGTCCGCCGATGTCTCTTCGAAAACGCTGCAATAAGTGATTCATTCCAATAGTTTATGTGAGTGTCTCTGGAATGGAAAGTCTGGATTTTTTGGAAACCTTCAGGTATATACACCTCTACTTTAGTTGAGTTCAGAAACCCCATCTCGCATCTACACCACCGACAGTTTCCGATTCTAAATATTTGAGGTTGAGTTGATTAAGATTAATGAGATTTTTTTTAGTATTCAGGGCGAATCTTCTTATATGGGGCACCCGACCGTATTTGTGCGAACGTCAGGATGTCATCTTCGATGCACCTACTGTGATACAAAATACGCCTACCATGAAGGAACATCTCTTTCTGTGCCTGATATTATTGAAAAAATTAAATCTTTTAAATCAAATTTTGTTTGCATCACTGGCGGAGAACCTCTTTTACAAAAAGATATTTTTGAGCTCTCAAAACAACTTTGTGACTTCAATTATAATGTTTCTCTTGAAACAAGTGGTGACATTGACTGCGCTGGTTTGGATTTACGTGTTCGAAAAATTATTGATGTGAAAACTCCAGACAGCGGTGCTGCAGGGGCTTTTGAACAAAAAAATTTAATGTTTGCAGATGTCAACAGTGAATTTAAATTTGTGATCTGCTCCGAAAAAGATTTTGATTGGGCAGAAAAATTTTGTAAAGACAATGCTCTTTTTGAAAAAACAAACGTTTTATACAGTCCATCATATGGCGTTATTAGTGAAAATTGGCTTGCAAAAAAAATTCTTTCTCAGCAATCAAATGCACGCTTGCAATTACAGCTACATAAGTATATTTGGTCTCCTCACGAACGTGGTGTATAAAAAAATTGCTGATTGACATTCACTTTAGTTAATGGAAAAACAGCGACTCTTTAAAAATTTTATCAATCGGGGGGTACGGGTCATATGACTCCTAATCTGAATAGTTCTGATAATCTTTTTGTTGCAAACCTACAAACTGTTAGCCTTGAAAATTTAGTCAAGAGCAAGCTAGAAGTTCTTTTTCAACAAAAAGAAGATGCTCAAGTAGAATTAAATGGCTTACATAAAGTCGTTATCGAACAAGTTGAGAAGCCTCTTATTGAGCTCGCACTTGCGACTTACAATGGGAACCAAGTACGCACAGCAAAAATGCTTGGAATCAACCGTAATACCTTGAAGAAGAAAATTGATACTTATAAAATTCCGGTAAGAAGTACACAAACAACAATGTAAATTCTTAAGCCGCATCGGCGGGTCAGCCTAGTTCAACATCTTTTTGATTGAGGCCCGCAAAACTTTTTCGCGGAGATAGAATGAGTCAGAAAATACCGCCTCAAAACCTTGAGGCTGAACAGGCTGTGCTCGGAGGACTTCTTATTGAGTCTGAAGCATGGGATGACGTTGCAGATATCATTGAAGAAAATGATTTTTACAACCCATCTCACCGAGCCCTTTTTCGTGCGATGAGAGAGCTTCAAAAGAATCATCGACCCATTGACCTTATTACCGTCAGTGACAAGCTCATGCAATTGGGTCAGCTTGATGCAATTGGTGGTATTAAATACCTCAACACTGTTTTAGAAAATACCACTTCAACAGCGGGTATTTCTAGCTATGCAAAAATGGTCAAAGAAAAGGCCCTACTCAGACAAGTGATTCAAATGAGTCAATCCACAATGGACGAAGCTTTTGCTGCCGTTGAGGATGTTGATGCTTTTTTAGATCGTGTAGAAGCTCGCGTATACCAAGTTGCTGAGCAAAAAAATGCGAATGGTCTTGTCGACGCCAGTGAGCTTGTAAAATCAAGCCTTCAGCGTATTGAAGAGCTTTATGCTAATAAGGCTAGTGTCACGGGCATTCCCTCGGGCTTTAACGATCTTGATGAAATGACTGCCGGATTCCAGCCCGGAGAGATGATTGTTCTTGCGGCTCGCCCCTCCATGGGGAAAACCGCTTTTGGCTTAAATGTGGCTCTCCATGCCGCCTTACGGGAAAAGAAGAATGTGGCTTTATTTTCTGTTGAAATGGGGAAAGAGTCGATCATGACGCGTCTGTTAGCAAGTGCTGCAAAGGTACGGCTTTCAGATATTCGTATTGGACACCTCGATGATAAAGCTTGGCCGCGGTTGATTAACACAGCCGCTTCGCTCAGTGATACAGGGCTCTTTGTTGATGACACCGCCGGTATTAGCCCTTTTGAGATTCGAGCTAAATGCCGCCGCATGAAAAAAAAATATGGCTTAGATATGATTATGATCGATTATCTACAGCTGATGGCAATGAAAGAACGGTATGATTCTCGAGAACGCGAGGTTTCTGAAATTTCAAAACTTTTAAAATCCATTGCCAAAGAACTTCAAGTTCCTGTGATTGCTCTGGCCCAGCTCAACCGTGGAGTTGAGGGGCGAACGGATAAGCGGCCAATGCTTTCAGATTTGAGGGAATCGGGATCCATCGAACAAGATGCTG
>JAGRAB010000203.1 GCA_020435085.1 Bdellovibrionales bacterium
TTAGCACTTCAGCAATCGGTTATTACGGAGATACTGGGGATATCTTGCTTGAGGAGAGTCATCATCCAGGCACTGATTTTCTCAGCGATGTCTGTCAAAAGTGGGAAAGTGCCGTTACACCAATTGAGAAACACTCACGCCTAGTTATTTTACGTTTGGGAGTCGTGCTTGACAACAAAGGCGGATTTCTTAAACAAATTGAACCCATTTTTTCCAACTATTTTGGTGGGCAAGTTGGAAATGGAAAACAATGGCTCAGCTGGATTCATATACAAGATTTAATTAATATGTATTTTTTTGTTTTAGATAATAAAAACATAAATGGAGTATTTAATGCCTCCAGCCCCTTACCAATTACAAATAAAGAATTCACTAAGGCCCTAGCTCACCAATTAGGCGTTCCAAGCATTTGCTCCGCGCCGTCAACTGCACTAAAATTAGTTTTAGGAGAAAAGTCTCTCCTCGCACTTCATAGCCAGCGAATAGATGTACAGAAAATTTTGGCCCTTGGCTTCAAATTTGAGTTTGAAGATATAAAGACGGCCCTTCAGGACCTCTATTCTTGGAAAAAAAATCCTTACCAACAACTATTTTATTCTGAGCAATGGATTCCTAAATCAATTGATAAAATTTTTCTTTTTTTCTCTGAAGCAAAAAATTTGGAAAAACTCACTCCACCTTGGCTACATTTTTGTATTCTTGACCAATCTACTGAAAGAATGCAAAAAGGCACTCTCATAACTTATAAACTTAAAATTCATGGAATACCTATAAAGTGGAAAACAGAGATCCTTGAATGGAACCCTCAATTTCAATTTATAGATAACCAACTCAGCGGTCCCTATAAAAAGTGGCATCATACTCACTCTTTTTATTCCACCCCTCAAAATGGGACATTGATGCAAGATAAAATTATTTTTGAACTTCCAATGGGTCTTATCGGGATGCTCTTCACCAGCCGTTTTGTTACCAAAGATATTCAAACTATATTTGACTATCGAACTCAAGCTATACGCCAGTTAGGAGAGTCGCTTTTATGAGCCTTATAAAAGAATGCCCGAGTTCGCCCAATTGTGTCTCAACAATGACAAAGCAAAGCCAAAAGAAAATGAACCCAATTTCTTATTCGCAATCTTGTGCCAGCGTAAATGAAAAAATAATTAATTTACTCAATCAGTTTCCTCGAGCAAAATTAATTCAAAGAACAGAAACCTACCTACACTATACATTTAAAAGCCAAATTTTTGGTTTTGTAGATGATGTCGAGTTTTTTATCGACGACATACAACACCTGGTTCATTTTCGATCTGCCTCTCGCACTGGATACAGTGATTTTGGTGCTAACAAAAAGCGTATGAATCAACTAAGTCTATTATTAATAAAAAATTTAAATTAGCGACACACTACTGTGATTGATATTTTTTAAATAATTCAATAGCTTTATTTCTTTGAACTTTGTGATCAACGATGGGGGATGGGTACTTCTTACTTTTCTCAAAAGCTTCTGGCACCCACTGCTTGAGAAACTCATTTTCAGGGTCAAATTTTGCAGCCTGAGAATCTGGATTAAAAATACGAAAGTATGGCTGTGCATCACACCCTGTAGAGGCACACCATTGCCATCCTCCATTATTTGCAGCCAAATCAAAGTCTAATAATTTTTCTGCAAAATAAGCCTCTCCCCATTGCCAATCAAGTAATAGATCTTTCACCAAAAAACTTGCCACGATCATACGTAGCCGATTATGCATAAACCCTGTTTGATTTAATTGTCGCATGCCTGCATCCACAATGGGAAAACCTGTTTTTCCCTCACACCATGCTTTAAAATGCTCGACCTTCCCTGGCCAAAGTATTTTATCATATTGCAACTTAAACGCCTTTGTCTCTACGTGAGGAAATTGAGCTAAAATCATAAAATAAAACTCTCGCCAGATAAGTTCACTCAGCCAAGTTTCAGCCCCCTTATTTCGCTGTGTACGGCATGCTCTTACAGCCTCTCTTATTGAAATTGTACCAAATCTTAAGTGAACTGAAATTTTAGAGGTTCCATGTTTAGAAGGAATATCGCGGTCTTTATCATATTTTTTTAACTTAGGGAGAAATGACTTGAGAAGTTTTTGCCCTGCTGTTTGACCAGGAGGAATTAATATTTCAGATCTTTCAAAACCATAGGCTTTTAAAGCTTTAAGTTCTGGCTCTGAAGAGATAGCTTTAATGACTATCATTTTTTTTAAATTCACCGGAAACTCTTCATAATGTTTTGGTTTTAATTTTAAAAGCCAAGTTTTTTTATATGGAGTAAAAACCTGATATGGTTTCCCATCAGATTTTAATATTTCTTGAGGGGAAAAAATCACTTGATCTTTAAATTTGAAAAAAGAAATATTTTTTTGAGATAGTCTTTCGGCAACTTCTTTATCTCTTCGAAGAGCGTATCCCTCATAATCCTCGTTGACGTAAACAGTTTCTACATCTAACCGAGATGCAAGACTTGGAATCTCCTGAGCAGGATCACCAAATAGCACAATTAATCGAGAGTTGACTTGTTTTAAAAGTTGATTCATCTCTTTCAGAGATTCGTAAATAAATGTTAGTCGACGATCTTGAGAATCCTTTAAACGGCTAAGAATATTTTTATCAAAGACAAAAACAACAACAACCTCTTCACTATTTTCACAAGCGACACTCAAAGCATGATTATCGTACAACCTAAGATCTCGTCGCAACCAACATAAGCTTCGTTTATAAGTTTTAGATTCCAATCATTCACCCCATCAATAAGGGGTAACAAAGACTTGAATAAGCCTCAACAAAAATTAACGATAACCTAAAGGGTGTTGATTGGAATTGACCTCTTCGTAAAGAGCTTCGACAACTTCTTCCACACTATGAGGAAAAACATAGCATTTTTCGTATTCTTTATAATACAGTTTTGTATTTACAAAATAGCAAATCATAACGTCTGAAATACTGTAGGCATGGGCATATTCATCACCATAAACCCATTTTCGTGCCTTACTTGTCGGAAGTTTGAAGTCTAGCTTTGGAAGCCTCTCTTCAGTAAAGACTTCCGATTTCATTGTTGCTAAGTTAATAACAACTTCTCGAGCATCTCCTGGCCCATTTATGCTATCCATCTCAAAAAGCCGATTATCTAATTCAACAACATGGCTAAAACCTCTTTCAGCCAACTTATGAAAAAGAGCTTCTTTTGAGTCAAAAGCTGCCAGAGATGGCAGGCTCAATAATAAACCCGTAACTACAAATATGAATTTTACTTTTAAACTTTCCATGTGAAACTTATGAGCAATCCAAATACCTTTTATTGGGAACTTAAAAAATAAAGTAAAATCAAATACTTAAATAAATCTACCTTGTTTCCAACCCAGTGATTTTTTCAAGAGCTAGCCAAGATTTGTCATGATGTACTTTTTATCAACTTTGCGAATGACCTATTGAACTTGAATAACTTCAAATTCTTTTTCTTGACCTTTAAGTTTGATTGAAAATACATCCCCCTCTTTTTTATGCCAAAGCCCCTGCCCTAATGGGGACTCAGGCGAGATCATTAAAACGGCTACTCCCTCAATATCGATTTTCATTCCACCTTCTTTGGGAACAATAAAAATGTATTTTTTTTCCGCATCTTCTGACTCAATTTCAACAAAAGCCATACTTTCAATAGGCTCTAACTTATTATAAGGGCGCAATTGTAACCGAGATAATTGATCAATAAATTGCCGAAGCTCTTTTGCTCGTTTTGCCTGTGCCCCCGCAAGGTAAGAGGCTTCAAGACCGCGAGTGTCGTATTTATTTTCGGCTTTTGACTCTGAGTTTGTTGCTGCCTCTTTTGCTTCAAAAGCGGCTTCCGCAATTGTATTGAGCTCTCGGTTAAGCTCATCAATAAATTTATCAAGAAGTGCTTTTTTATCCATATAGACCCCTAAAGAACTAAAAGTATATTGCATCATCATGCCACAATTCAAAGGAATGCTTGTCTCTTTACATTTATTTTGTAAAAGTAAAACTCAATGGACATACTCAAAAAAGTTATTATTGATAACGGAAGCGTTCAACTTGTTGTTGTCAACGCCACTCAGCTTGTTCAGCAATCCATGGTACAATCTGAAGCATGGCCCCCTGCAACGATCCATCTCGGGCAAGGCTTGCTTGCAGCCCTTGCTTTACTGAGTATTTTTACAAAAGATACAACTGGAAAAATCAGCTTACAGTGGTCTTCTCATGGACCATTTGGTGACCTTTATGTAGAGGCTGATCCACAAGGAAACGTCCGTGGAACAATTCTTAAACCCCAAGCTCCTGTACAAAACCTTTATGCCAGCATGGGTGCTGGCAACCTTATGGTCAGAAAAACTTTTCAAAATTCAAGCACAGGTATCGTTTCATCCAAAGGCGATGTCTGCAATGATGTCCTCAACTACCTCGATCAATCAGAACAAAGACGATGTGCAATGAACCTTTGGGTGGATTTAAGCTGGGATGACAAAAATAAAAACTCTCCCGTTATTGTTCGAAGAGCTCTTGGCTATCTCTTAGAATCTCTCCCTGATTCAGATCTTAGAAAACAAACATTAAAATCACAAATCTGGGAAGATCGCCTTTCTGAGCTGGGTACTCTTTCAAAATGGAATATTTCTCAAAAAAATCCTTTAGAAGATATGATTCAAACCATCTCAAGTGGATCGCCTTATAAGGAAGTCATGTCACAAAATATTCGATTTCATTGTAATTGCTCTGAAGAGCGTGCTGAAAGAGCTCTCGCTCTTGCCGTAAGAGAGTCTGGAGAGCCACAAATTGAAGATGAATCCATTCGCTGTGAGTTTTGTGGAAAAGTCTATAACATCAGTCCACAAAATCACTAGTTTTTGCTATACATGTTCGGACTCGATACCCCTCACTACCAGAGACTTTTTCACCTTGACCAAGCACTGAGATCAGATAAGGCGACTTTCTATGTGACTCATCGCTAAACACAAGCTCAATATCAAAGAAAAGCTCACCTCCTGAGGACTCAATCTCCAAAGAAGGAATAACTCTCATAGAATCTAATAAAATATTTTGAGAACCAACAACAGTATCAGCTCTAAGCAATGGAGCTTCTCTCAAATTGACAATTTTTCTTAAAGGTTGAGGGTCTCTCCCCAAAATCATCCCTCCAAAGTTAAGTTCACAAGCTCTTGCATCAGAAAGCAGCGTTGCCACTTGAGCTCTCAGATGACTTGAGATACTAATACGATGGATATCTGTATTCAAATTTGAAATTCTCCAAATGAAAAAAACAAGGAGGAGTAGGAATCCTCCTAAAAATACTGCAGATAAAACTATTTGAAATGTTCGAAATCCCTGGGGTGGTTTCATCTCAACCCTTTTTACCTGAAATTTTATCTGCAAGCCTATGCAACTGCTGCATTATATTTTTCAATTCATCGTGCTTTCTCATTTGTCGACGCTCATGGTAGCGTCCTTGCAAAAAACTTTCTAACTGAACTTCTAATGCATAGTTTTGATTCATAATATGGTGTTTAACACCTCTCCCAAAAAGATAAATAAAAATAGAGATACTTACAAAAGCAGACCCTACAATAAATTTTAAATAGAATACAGATTGAACAAATACATCAAAAGTTTCCTCATTGTACTGCTTTACAAAAATATGGATGCCTTTTTCAACTTGATGGAGAGCAAAAAAGCTTAAAACTCCAATAACAAAAGTGATCGTAGCTAAACTCATATAAACTGATGAGACCGAAACCCCCGAGAGAAACCAGTTAACAATCGATCGATGGCCTTTATTCATAATCACCTTTTCAATACGTGCCTTAATCTTTTTTAATAGTAAATTTGGTTTTGGATGAAGGGAACTCTCTCCCTGGAAACAAGACCTAAGTCGAAATAAAAAACCGAAGTTCATTTATGAACTTCGGCAAAAATCTCAAAAGATTTTGTATAAAATAATTTAGTTTTTCTTACTAATAAAAGCTTTTTCAGCACGCTTATAAAGAGCTACTGAAACATTAACCCCCGCTTGAGTCTCGGTTGTTACCATTGGCCCCATTACTCGGCGAATAAATGGACTCACCGTCACGCCAGAAGCAACTTGATAATTTAAGCCTACAGTCAAACTATGAGCGTAATTGGGAACATATTCAGCCTCAGCAAAAAGAGTTCCAAATGTGACATCATAAGCGGCACCAAGTGTTGCTGCCATGTTTTCATTATAAATGCCGCCATTGTTCTTATGTAACACTGAGCCCCACACTCGATATCCTTCTCCTTTATCCCACACAACAGCAAGTTCATTTGTCCAGTCATCATTTGACGATGCCATTTCCTTCCAACGTGTTGAGAATATCACTGAGAAGTTTTGAATTTTTTTACGCAACTGTGCAGATATCGCTTTCTCACGAGCAATATCAAACCCATCCATCGCGCCAGTTTCATAAACAGAGATTTTTGCACTATCAACGAGCTTAAGAAGTTCAGGGTTTAACTCTACAGTCAAACCTACGACACCTTTATCAGATTTTGCAAAGTCATAGATCAATCCATTTCTTTTATCTGTGTTTTCAGTAATTCCAGATTCAAAAACAGCCTTGATAATACCAACATCCAAGTTTGTAATAAGTGCTCGTGGATTTCCCGTCACCTCATCAATAGCAATACTTAGTTTCATTTCCTCAAGGGCTTCTTCAATTTGAATATCAGTTAAATCTTGGTCTTTTAGTTCTAAACGAACAATTCCCTTGATCCCTTCAGTTAACAACACACCACCGATAAACTCGAGATCATGTGCAGATACCTTTCCCTTACTGACGCGAGTATTTGAATTAATTCCATATTCAAAAGCCCCCATCTGTTTATTTCCTTGTGCCCCAGCTGATAATGACAGCACTAAAGCCGGTGCCAGTATCATAAGATGCGATATATTTCCCTTCATTATATGCTCCTCCTTTTAGCCTCGAAAACGTTCATCGTTCGAGGAACGGTTAATAAAATTGTTTGAGAGGCCTTATAGCGAATCCGGTGCCAAAGATAGTCACCTTTCAAAGGGATATTGAAATGACTGGTGTTTTTTATGAAGTGTCTAAACTGACACCTACTGTTTTTTCCTGTCTACGAAAAAATATTCCCACAAAAAGCTCATCCTTTTTTCAAAGATGTAAAAACCTTCAACACCAAATTTTCTCGCACGAATTGGCACTTCAATTTGTAAAAACAACATCACGAAATCAATGAGCACTAACCAAAGCCTCCTTTTTATTGGCCCACAGGTTGCTCTACAAAACTATTGAATTAAAAAAGGAAAGCAAATGCCATTGAAATGCCTCTCCATACTTTTACTCACATTATTTTCGAGTACTGGATTCACTCAAACTCAATTTTTTGGAATTCCTTTATCGTCCAGCAATAAAAAAGGATGTCCCGAGTTTACAAATAATGAAGACACTAATGGTAATCTCAATGACAGATATAAATCAGCACAAAAAATTAAAAACTACTGTCAGCGAGCTGAAATTCTTTTTTCTCTCTCTGAAAAAATTTTGAACTCAAAAAAATTTAAAGGTTCGCCATTTCATGAAATGGTTGCTCGTGATCTCATCCTTACTTTAGTTGCTGCAAAAGACTCTGTTTCAACTATCAATGAAGCTAATAAATATTTAGATCTTTATGCAAATGGAAAATATGGAGCCCACATACACTATCAACTCTTAGTGGCTCAAAATTCAAGAATTTTAGATGCTAAAAGAAGCCAAAAAGACACTCTCATTGCTCTTGGATTGGAACCTGAACAAAAACATTTTGATATAGTGGTTGTCACAACAACAACACCATCGGGTATGACCCTTGAGCTTGAGCGTCAGCAAGTAAATAATCCTCACTTCGACTTATATAAGTACCGTAGATCTTTCCAATCGTTTTTTGACACCTACGGACTCAACTCCTCTTATGCGAAAAAGCTTTTATCTTTTTATGATAAAGCAGCCCTTCGGATTCAAGAAAAAGAACTTGAAGTGGGCCTTTATTACTACAAACGAAAGGCATATATGGCTGCCATTAGTCGATTTCGAAATGTCACTGATGCTGGCCCTGTATTTATGAACACAATAAAAAGTGAAAACTTCAATGTTTGGGATGAAGCTGCCTTTTATACAGCTCTTTCATTTATTGAACTTGCCAAATCTTTACTCGGACAAAAACCTGTGACCTTTCACTCAAATCAATATCGACAATCCCTTGAATCACTTCTTTGGTTTCTTCCTGAACATTCCTATAAAATAACTGATAAACAAATTGCTTATTGGTTAAAATTAGATCCCAGTGAATACAACCCAGAAAAAAATCCAGATCAACCCAATCGCTTGGATTTAGCTCGTCAATCACTAAAAAATGCAGGTCTTATCGTAAAAGAAATGAAAACAGCAAGAAAGACAAGTAAGATGTCTCAAAAACTTATTTCTGAAACTCGAAAGAAAATTTCGACCTCTTTAAAGACATTAATTCCTGATGCTGAGAGATTGTTGAACCTTTAGCAACTCATTATGCATGATTTGATTAAATTGAGAATCATAGATGGGAATCTTCAAACCTAGATCTATCTCAGCTTGTGCAAGTTTTGGATTTTGTTTCGAGAGAAATTGTGCTCTCCTTAAATGATAGTCTTTATAGTTTCCAAAAATATCTTTTTCAGCATCTCGCATTTTATAAGAGGGATGAGTATTGGCTGAAAACTGAATCACCATTTTTGAAACTTGATTTTCATCAAAATCTTCTTTTTTTAATAATCGATAACTCCCTAGCTCTGGCACAACAATAAATTTATTTTTCATATCAACAAATTTTAAAATGAGAAGAGCTGCATAATAATTCGAAAAGAAAATTGGTTTTTTCCCGTAATTTTTCTCAAGGATTTCAAGTTGAAAGTATTTCGAATACTGACTAGGCATTTCCATAGATTTTTTATTTTTGGTTAATTGATCAAAATACCACTCCGTGCCATTCGCCAAATTGACTAACTGCACATCTTCACGAGTTCGTTTTACTGCTTGTAAGTATGTAATACTCATTAAATCTGTATCGCCTTGGCTCATAAGAATGGAGTTTTTTGGCAAAAGCGTCAAAATATCTCCCGCGTGACTCTCTACAAGAGTATTTGAGGAAATATTATAGTCTTTAAAATGAATAAAAATATGTAAAAGTAAAAGAATGCCAAATCCAAAAGCTAGTTTCCCTTGCCAATTGACAAATTTTTGTAAACTCAGACCCAACCAAATAATAAAGAAAAAATAAACAGGAACAAAGTGAACTTTCATTTCACTAAGAACAGACGGCATATAAGTACTACCGGCAAAGATAATCCATATATTAAGAAAAAGTCCAAGGGCCAGAAAACCAAACCATTTTGTATCAGGAAAGATGCGTACATTTTTTTTTGTTTTCCCTTGCTGGAAAAAACTTCCAATAGATAAAAATAAAATGGGTAAAATTAACCATGGGCTCCACTGTTGTAAAATTTCTTTTAAAAAATAAACCCACTGCCTTGCCTTCACATGTATCCATTCCCATAGGTTTCCCTGCATCTGAGATTCATATTCAACAAGACGTTCACGGTGAAGCTTCCAAGTGACGTGATCAATAAACCGAGAGAGTGTCGTCACATTTCCTTCATTAACATAACTTGAGTGACCAGCAAGTAAAGGAATATATGCAAAAAAAGCAAGCCCTAACAAGCCAGCAAGACAAATAAAGCCAATTGTCCTCATATTCCACGATTTCCAGGTAGAGAGAGCATATATAAAGCCCAAAGGAACCAGGGGCCATACATAAACATGAACACCAAGCCCTGCTGTTAAGAGAAAAATAAAAAAGCTCAGTTGAAATGTATTTGGCACCTGCCGCAGTCTCAAGAATTGAAAAGTAATAAGTAGCATCCAAAAAACAGCAAATGAATATGTTTCCGCAATCAAAGTTTGATACCAAAATTCAAAACTAAATGCAGGTAATAGTGATAGAACAAATGCCAGCCAGAGATGAGTTTTATAGTATAATAAAATTTGAAAGACGAGAACAATACATAACGAACCAAAAATCACGCTCAATAAAGCCCCTACAACTGGAGCGTCTAAAAAAAAGAAAATTTTTGAAAAAAGAATAGTAAAAGTCATATAGGTTGGAAAACCTGGAGAATGTATAACACCTAATGTTTGAATTGCTGAAATAATTTCTGCAGCATCCCCCTCAACAGTTGCTGTCTTAGGAATTTGAGTGATCCAAATAAAAAAACTAAATAAAAAGAGGAGCCCACTCAGTAGCCCTGGCGATAAAGATAACCGTTGAGACATGCAAATATAGTGACAGATTTTTATGTTTTAAAGAATGCCTTCAAGACATAAGTCCATGAAATAGCTGATATCTTTTTCTGTATTATAAACGTGGGGTGAAATTCTTAAGAAGTTTCCTCGAAATGACACATAAATTTTATTTTCAAGTAAAAATTGAACTTGTTTTTCTGACCACGAAGCACCCTCTTTTTGTTGAACAGACAAAATATGTGGAGCCCTTAATGTTGGGGCAATAATTGGATACCCTAATTCTGTAAAAAACTGAGCTAATAAATCTGTTTTTTGCCAAATCAACTGGGATAATCGCTCAACCCCCTGGCTGATAACCCACTCCAAAGCAACTATAGCCATTTCTACATGAATAAAGCTACTCTTTCCTCCCATACTAAACCGTGCAGCACCCTCCAAAAACTCATCACGATAGTGAGTCAACTGCGTGAAATCTTCTGCTCCCAGACGACTCATCCACGTTGCATCTAACGATGGACCTTCATGATACTTTTCATCGACATAAAGAAAGCCAAGGCCATATGGACCCAAAAGCCACTTATACATACCACAGGCAAGAAAATCGACTTCTGCAGCCTTAACATCAGTAGGAATAATTCCAACAGATTGAATGCCATCAATAACAAAAATAATACCTTTCCCTTTTAACCAAGGTCCCAATTTATTAATGTTAACAAATTGACCATCAGCCCAATGCGTTTGCCCCAGTGCCACAACTTTGGTTGCATCTGAAACGCGGTTCAT
>JAGRAB010000204.1 GCA_020435085.1 Bdellovibrionales bacterium
TCGGGGCATAAGAAACCACATCTGGATCTTTTTGCAAACGATCAAACCACCCCTGTGGGTTCTCTAGTTTAGCTTCATCCCTTTTTCCGGCAGGTGGTACAATCCATTTTACAAAAGTTTCTTCCGAATAAAATCTAGGTCGGAGCTCATCAGCTTCAATATTCTTATCACTCCCCTTGATAATCACGTGGGCCGTATTATTTAGAAGTTGTTCAGTTAAGTAATTACGAAAGCCAAATTGAAGACCTGCAACGACAACATATATCATTGTTCCAAAGCTGATCCCTAAAAAAATCAAAGCTGACTGTTTTTTACGAGAGAGCATTTGTTTCAATGCAAGATAGGTCACTTAAGTATACCTTTTTTATTTTGTATTAATACTTCATCTGACTCTAAGACACTTCCATCAGTGACTTCTGCCCAATCCCCATCAACTCCACCAACCGTGATTTGTACTTTTATTTTTTTACCGTCTCTTTTTACAATTAACTGTCCATTAGAAAGACCTGCCACGGGAACCAACAAGGCTCTCTCATGCTTTCCCACCTCAATGGAAACATCTGCCGTCATCCCAGGTAAGACATTTTCCTGTAAATTATCTACTTTTATATGTGCTAAAAACTCATCATCCTTAGGGAAAATCGCGTCTACAACTCCAGAGAACTTTTCGCCGCGAACACTTTCAAAAATAACCTCTGCCGATTGCCCTTTTTTAACCCTTAAGGCCCCCTCTTGCTCTAAAGAGACTTCAATGTATTTGTCTGAAAGATCTTCAATTGTAAGAGCCGCCACTTGTGGTGGCACCGAATCAAAAACGTTAAATGTCACTCGTGTTACCGTGCCATCAAAAGGAGCTCGAAAAACGCCACTGTCATTAAATTGAATCATTGGAGCCCCTTTTTTAATTTGGTCTCCCTCTTTAACAAAAATTTGTTGCACATGAGTTAATACACCCACTTTAACATCATATTTTTTGTTCGTTTTTACTTTACCCATCCCATAAATGGCTTCGACAATTTCACCATGTCGAGGATTCACATATGAATATTGGCCCTTTTGTAGCCAAATTGTCGCCACAGCAATGGATATAATTGAAAAAAAGAGGATTCCTAAGACAATAAAATTGTTTTTTAATGGATTTTTCATGCCGTAAAACTATTTCCTATTCCTCAAGTTTTCAAGAAATTCTTGGTTGGGCCCATTTTTTGCAGTGATATTTTATTATGGAATACAAATGCTTACGAACCCCCTTTACCTTTATTTCACAATTATTAATGACCCTTTCGCTAGGGCTCTCCTCCAGCATCTCTACTCCTACACTTGCATTTGAGATCGGTCACCCACGACATGAGCCAATTCGTAGATTTATTCTTGAATATACAACTTTAGATACAACAGAGAATGAAACCCTCTTACGTATTCATAACTTTAATGAAAATCAATTTGTGGCAATTGTTTGGGACCCAGAGCAGTTAGAAAATGCAAAGGTTTATCATTTTATTTTTCACGGTGAGGACCTTACTCTTATCCAAACCGTGAAAATGACGTTTTCTCTTCATGGTCCCCATTTAGACCCATTACTTAGCTCATACTTTACAAGCCTTATGCGTCCAATACTTTTTGACCAGCAAACTCCATCTCTCGAGCTCAAGCTTTCTCAATTTCTTCGGCAGCAGTCAAAAAGTGCTGTCTTATTGAAAACTGGGCGTCCTATTTCTCCAGAGCTCTATCAGTCGCCCTGTTTAAAAGTTCTAAAATAAGAAAAAAGCACCTATCACTAAACTATTTTTCCATGCAAGCTGATCTGCAATGTCACTCAACCCAATATCAAACGTAGCTTCGACACCAAAGTTAGGGTTAAATCGAAAATGTCCACCAATCTCTCCACCATAGTAAATAGTTTCTGGATCTGCGTCGCAGGTGGACAAAGTTCCTTTTGAACAATCATCTGAAATATTTAATCCAAACTTTGCTCCGCCAAAAATTCCAATAATATCATTCACCATGTACATATATGTAATTGGAACATCCAAATTCAAAGTTTCATATTCAGAATTATTTGAATCGACCTCCCACTTTCTTTGATTGAGTAAGGCACCAGACCTTAAGACCCCGCCATTTCCTAGCTCCATAAACCCAAGAATGCCTGCAAAGAAACCTGAACCACCATCAACACTTGCCCCCGAGTCGGCATCAACACCTGTCGTTTGAAGACCGCCTGTGACAGCCATTTCTGAAAACTGAGCCATTGCAGGAAAAGAAAATGCAACAAACATAAATGTTAAAAATTTCATACTTCGACCTTTCTTTCGTTCAATATGAGACAAAATAGAATATGGCTCGCTTTAAGACAATAAATATATGCTTTGGCACTCCACATATCTCAATTTTAAACGAGACTAAAAACAAAATGAAAGAAGTTGAGACAATTTTACCCCGCCTCAATTCAGCGCATTTATTTTAATCATAACTTAACTACAGTTTCAGAAGAGTTCTCACGAAAAGAATTAATCAGAATTTACAAATAGTTAAAGGGCCTTTTATGAGTACATATAAAAGTGAAAAACAAGAAGATTTAAATATGATTTTTTGCCCTCCTAAAATTTCGGCAGAGACGACAGAAGAATTCAAAAACCTTTCAAAAAATTGGGCATTAGAACCCATTACTTTACATATTTTCAATTTTGAAAAAACTCTGGAAATTTCGCCAAATGCCTTTCAACCCTTTGTGTTGTTTAAGCAAATGCTTAAAAATGACAATAAGTTTATGTTCTCTCTCAATCTCAATAATAATTTACTTCAAGATATAAAAGCGCGAGGACTCGAACAAATTTTTAATCCTGTAAAATCTATTCATCATGCCAAAGTAAAAGCTGGCCTCCGGGCAAAGGGAAATATAGACGTAGAATTCATTAATCCTTTCTTGTCTGCCACAAAGCAAACACTCAGCGTACAAGCTCAAACAGAAATCCAACCTCTTAAGCCATATATCAAAAGCAAGAATATTCCTTATCAAGTAAATATTGCTGGTGTTATCAGTTTAATTAGCGACCATTTTACCGGATCAATCACATTATGTTTCCCCTCGGAAACATTTTTAAACATTTACAATAAAATGTTTGATGAACAAAATACAAAAATCAACTCAGAAATCGAAGATGCTGCTGGTGAACTTTTAAATATTATTTATGGTCAATCTAAAGCTGAATTAAATGACAAAAAAGGATATCAATTAAAAAAAGCAATTCCAACTGTTCTTACTGCAGATAAGTTGAGAATTCGCCAGCAAGGCTCTGGACCCACTGTCGTCCTCCCCTTTGATAGTATTGATTTGTTGGATCATGAACTGTTGATGTTTCAATTGTTGTTTGTGTTTGGTTATAAATTTCTTCCAGAGCCGCCTCTTGTTGTGCCCGTTCTTGTTCGTTTTCTTCTAAAGAATTCGAGATCGGGGCGACATTGGCGAATTGTTTAAAACTTTCTTGAAACATGACTGACGATGACTCCTCAATAGAGTCTTTGTCAGAACCACTCATTTGAATAAAATTGAGTGCTGCAGTAATTGTATCTGAAGCCTTTAATAGTATATCTATAATTTCAGAGTTTATTGGAACAGCATCATTTCTTAATTGATCTAAGGCACTTTCAACTTGATGTGCAAATTTTTCGATTTCATGAAATTGTAAAAAAGCTGCTGCACCTTTTATTGTGTGCATCGATCGATAGATTTTATGAACAAGTTCGCTATTTTCTGGGGATTTTTCAAGCTCTGTAAGACCCTCGGTAATATTTGATATTTCATCAAAGCTTTCAACTAAAAATTCTTTGACCATGTCACTGATTTTTACAGCATCCGACACACGTCCCCCTTATGATGTATAAATTTATCGACAAACCAGATTAAAGAGTTAAACAAGTTCTTGGATTATCAAAAAAAATTAACCGAGTGAAAGGAACGAAAAACTGTTTGGTAAGCCTCTGGGAATTCGTCTGGATTTTCTGTTTTTAAGAGCGCGACTTCACACGCCTCCAATGATTCTTGAGACTCACTTTTGAAGTCTTCTAACAAATCATCTAAGTCGTTAAAATCAGACACCTTCATCACCCTCACTGTTGCACATTGGAATATCGGTTTTTATCGTAAAGTTTATGAGCAACTCTGCTAGATTTTTATAAAAATTAATGGCACTGTTTAGTATTGAGACAGCTCAATATCACAATGAGGAGAATCTTTTGGCTTCACTTATTATTAACTTAATCAGTTTTTTGATACTCTGCGTTTTCTTTTATGGCCGCTCTCTCAGACATAAAAATCCTAAAAAACATGCCAAAACAATGTCCATGGTTATTTGTGCCGATCTGATACTTATTTTATTTTTAGTTATTGGACGATCTGCTCTCAGCAAAGTTTCTCTTTCAATGCCAATATATCTTATCGTTCATATCTCTTTTGCTCTCTCGACAGTGATATTTTATGTTTTTGCTATCATTTATGGTGTAAAAATACTCAAAGGCCAAAGACAATATATTTCAAAAATGAAGCTTATTGATCGATTTGTGACTCCGCTAAGGGTTTTGACTTTGATAACTAGTATTTTACTTATGGTCCTCAGGTGAAACAAGCTCTTGTATTTGATATTGGCGGTACGAAAATTGCTGCTGCCATTGTTCGTTCTAATGGTGAGATTGTTACAACATTTAAAACCTCGACTCATTCGGAACTAGGTCCAGAGGCACTCATTCATGAATTAATACGCATTGGAAAAGAACTCACAAAAAATTTATCTATTGATGTTATAGGGATTTCATCAGCTGGGCCCTTAGACCCAATAAAAGGTCATCTCATCAACCCCACAAATCTTAAAACGGATGGAAAAAAAAACTGGGGCCTTGTTGATTTAGTCACTCCCATTAAAGATGCTTTTCAAAAACCAACACTTCTTGAAAATGATGCCGCCGCCGCTGTCATTGGTGAGTTATGGATGGGAGATCTTGGCTCAGCACAATCCATACTTTCCATAACCCTGGGGACCGGTGTTGGAATTGGAGCCATTGTCGAAGGAAAATTACAAAGATGTCGTCAGGGCTTTCATCCAGAGGTCTCTCACATTCCGATTCACGCACTTGAAAAGCTGGCCCCATGTGGCTGTGGAAACTTTGGTTGTATTGAAGCCTTTTTAAGTGGAGTCAATTTTCCTCAGTATTATGCACTAAAAACAGGAAAACAACCCTTCTCCGGCAAAGAGTTCCTTGAGAAAGCTATTCAAAAAGATGATTATGCTCTTAATGGGTTCATTCACTACAGCGAGTTAATGGCCTTCGCAATCAATAGTTTAGCTGTTATTTATTCACCTGAAGTGATTGTTTTTTCTGGTAGCTTTTCCGAAGCTTTTCCCTTTTTTGCGGATAATACAAAACGTTACCTTGAACACCTTCTCAAACAACGGAGAGCAGGTCTTGATTTTCTTCCAACTCTAAAGCTTTCAAAAATTAAAGATCATGCAGGGCTTCTCGGGGTTGCTCGAATGGCCTTTCACCTTCCTCAAAGGCATTAAGGGCTTTTGAATTAAACCATCATAAATGGTGGGGATTTTTTTGACTTATCATTCTGTTGAGCCGTCACAAGAGCTTCATCAACAAAAACAGTAAAATCTGGATGTTTAAGAAGAAAATTGACTGGTAGATCTCCTGCCGAAGCTAAAAACTGTGTCCACGCCTGAAGCTTTGAAGCACCTGAGACAATGAGTAAAACCGCCTTTGTCTGGAGAAAAGCTCCAACTCCATAAGTAATGCCCTTTGTCTCTGCCTCTAAATTTAAATCTTTAGTTGTTGATTCTGCTAATGACACAATTCCATAAAAAAAGCTTTCTGACTGCCCAGGTTCATGAAAGGCCACATGTCCATTTCTTCCTAAACCCAGAATACTTAAGTCAGCCACCTTGCCCCCACTTTGTTGAGGCGTTAAAATCTGCTCTTTATATGTTGGTAAATGTTCTACAAAAAACTGCTCAAACAGCCCTTTTTGGGAGCCCGTATAAACATCATCCATCTGCAAAAAAGTGAGTTCTTTTAACCAATTTGGCTGACCTTGCTCCCAGTCTTTATAAATTGCTTTTGGAGTATTTCCCGCCGGTAAATAGATCGATTTTGCATTGTACTTGCTGATATAATTAACGCACCATTCATTCACTTTTTGAACAAGCTCTGTGTTATCTTTAAAAGAACTGATTTGCATCAAAAATCCTTTGTACTAAAATACATATATGCCAACAAAAAACTCTTCTCTTATTGTTACAGCTCACCCAGACGATGAGACTATTTTTTTTACTGGCCTCATTCTTTCTCGACCAACGACCAGATGGACGATTATTTGCGTTACTAACGGAAATGCCGACGGTTCTGGCAAAAAACGTTTAGAAGATTTCAAGAATGCTTGCCAACAGCTTGGAGTAGAAAATTTTCAATGTCTTAACCATCCAGATATTTTTGAAAAACGAATTAACACCAATCAATTGATTGAATCTTTAAAAACTCTAGAATTTGATGAGGTCTTTACACATGGGCCCATTGGTGAATATGGACACCCTCATCACCAAGATGTCTCTTATGCTTGTCATACAGCATTTTTAAAGAAAAGTTCTGTCTACAGTATAAGTTATAATAGCTGCCCTGATTTTACCGTTTCACTCAGCCCTGAACATTGGAACATAAAAGCAAAAATTCTGACTTCCACTTATTTTTCTGAAACCCAAAGGTTTTTTCAATTTCTTCCTGTGACATTTTCTGAAGGTTTTTTAAAAGTAGAGTATAATGAGGTTCAGGAATTATATCATCATTTTGCAAATAAAACTTCACTCGACATCAATAAGCTCCATCGATATAAATCTATTTTTCCATATTTAAAAAATAATAATTTTTTTGAAAGCCGCCCCTTTTAAAGAAGGCCTTGAAGTACTTTTTTAATATTTACTTTTTCAAGTTCTTTTACTTTAGTTTG